>JAGBVD010000020.1 GCA_017630495.1 Oscillospiraceae bacterium | reverse complement strand
GGGCCTTTATACAAGGTTACCGTATTGGACTGTATGGAATTGCCGAACTTATCGGTGATCACACAGTACATCTGCCGTCCGGCACGCTCCTCGGTCATCGTAATGCTGTAAGAGGATTTGCCTGTGCCGGAACAAGCCAGGAATTCACCTTCCCAGGAATAGTACCATTGATACTTCAGGCCTGCGCCGGTAGCCGTGACGGAAACCTTTGCGCTCTTGCCCAAGGCTGCGCTGGTAGATGTCGGTTGCTTGGTAATGGCAAATGTCATACCCAGCGTTACTGTATCCGTTCGGACTTTGTTGCCATACTTGTCAGTAATGACACAGTACATCTGCCGACCTGCGCGGCTTTCATTCATTGCGATGCTGTAAGAGGATTTTCCTGTGCCGGAACAAGCCAGGAACTTACCCTCCCAGGAATAGTACCACTGGTATTTCAGTCCCTCACCGGTAGCCGATACGCTGACCGTTGCCGTCTTGCCATTTGCCACAGTTACGGACACCGGCTGCTTGGAAATGCTGACAGCCATACCCAGAGTGACTGTGCTGGACTTGACGGAATTGCCGAACTTGTCTGTGATCACACAGTACATCTGCCGTCCGGCACGGTCCTTGTTCATTGTGATGCTATAGGTCGGCTGACCCACATCGGAGGATTTCACGAACTTGCCGTTGTACTTATAGTACCACTGATATTTCAGGCCCTCACCAATGGCTGTCAAGCTGATGGTAGCCTTTTCGCCGTTTTTCACCGGCACGGTTTTGGGCTGTTGGGTAATCATTGCGCCAATGTACATCGTTACCGTGTTGGTCTGCACGGAGTTTCCAAACTTGTCGGTAATGACACAGTACATCTGCCGACCTGCTCGTTCGGGGGTCATTGTGATGCTGTAACTGGATTTGCCTGTACCGGAACAAGCCAGGAAATCGCCTTCCCAGGAATAGTACCATTGATACTTCAGGCCTGCGCCGGTGGCCGCAACGGAGAAACTGACTGTTTTACCGTTGAGGGCATTGACAGATACCGGTTGCTTGGTGATGGTGATCTTCATTCCCAGGGTGACAGTATCAGACTGGACTTTGTTGCCATACTTGTCAGTAATGACACAGTACATCTGCCGACCGGCGCGGCTTTCGTTCATTGTGATACTGTAACTGGACTTACCTGTACCGGAACAGGCCAGGAATTTGCCCTCCCAGGAATAGTACCACTGGTATTTCAGGCCTTCGCCGATGGCCGTTACACTGATAGTTGCTGTTTTCCCGTCTGCTACAGACACAGACTGGGGCTGCTGGGAAATGCTGATACTCAACGGTTCGCCCACAGTATCGCCGCAAACCTTACAGGTCTTGGGGGCAGTGTAGGTGGCAGCCGCATAATCGTGAGGCTCTACATCGATCATTTCACCGCAGAAGCACTCCAGCCAATGCTGTTGGTCATCGTACATTCTGGTGTAGCCGTGTCCGTACCGGTTTTCTTCGTCGATCGCACCACAGCTACATTCCATCCAGTGGGTCTTTTCATCGTGGTTGGGGATCGTGTAATTATGGCCCAACGCTTCGCCTACAGTATTGCCACAACGTTTACAAGTTTGCGGCTCCGTGCAGGTGGCGTTTTTGTAATCGTGGCCAAGCGCTTTGCCTACTACATCACCACAAGCCTTGCAGGTCTTGGGCGCGGTGCAAGTTGCATCTGCATAGTTATGCTCTGCTACTGTGCCTTCTGTTGTACCACAAACTTTACAAGTTTTGGGTGCAGTGCAAGTAGCTGGCGCAAAATCGTGAGAAACAGCACGAACTGCACCACACACATTACAATCCATATCGCAACCATTATCATATTCGTGAAGCGAGGGGTTTTCCACGCAAGCAGGTGTTTCTTCTGTTTTTACCACAAGATATGCGCTTGCTTCACTTGCGTAGTGGGTTGCTGTCTCCGCTCTGCGCTGATAGAACATATAGTTTGTCTCCGGGATAAGGCCGGTGAATACATTACTGCTCTGCCAGTTGATGCCGTCCCGGGAATATTCGTAACCGCTTCTCTCGTATAGCGTTACACTGTTGTGGGTTTTCTCAAAAAGCGTAGGCGCAGAAGGTGTGCTTTGTGTTCCCTTGTCCGTTCTGGTAACAAGACCTTCACTGCTCTTTCCTGCATATGTAGTAGCAGTCTCCTTATATCTCTGATAGAAGGTATATTCCTTTCCGCAGGAAAGATAATTGAACACATTGCTATCCTGCCAGGTTGTACCATTTTTAGAATATTCGCAACCTTCCACCGGTGTCAGTGTAATACTGCTAGAGGTGAAGCTCTGAACTGTGGGCGCAGCAGGCACACTTGTTTGTTTTGCTTTATCCGTTGTGAGATTTGTTCCAGCGCTGCTATTGCTATATTCTTGTGTATCGGTTTCAGCAAATCGTTGATAGAAGGTGTACTGCGTACCTGCAGACAATCCCGTAAACACGTTATTCTTCTGCCAGTTTACCCCATCATAGGAATACTCACCGTTAGCAATCGGCACGAGCGTTATGGTTGTATCCGTAAAACTGGAAATAATAGGAGCAGAAGGTGCAGCCTGCGCTGACTTAAAGGTAACCATTGCTCCTTCGCTGGTCTTGCTGACCAAGGCCGTAAAGGATGCCTTCACTCTTTGATAGAAAGTGTATGTGGTATCGGCTGCAAGATTTGCAAACACATTGCTATCTTGCCACAAACTGCCATCCGTGGAATACTCCATTCCCTCCACGAGCATTAAGGTAACACTATTGTTGGTTTTACTTACAACAACCGGCGCATTGGGCTTTTTGCTGTATATACATTTGCCGCAAGTATGTCCACCATTTACAGAATAATCGTGATCCTCAGTGCAAGGTGTGAAATGCCACAAAGCAGAATACAGCGCATCATTTGACGCTCCAATAACTATGTTGTTTCTGTCATAGGCATATCCCGTGTACCAAACATCTGCAAGGCCATAACAATTATAAAACGCGCAATCGGCAATAGCGGCAACACCATCGCCGATGGTCACGCTAGTCAGCATCCCGCAGTTGTAGAACGCACCGTAGAGAAGGTTTCCATCGGTAACTGTTACGGATTTCAAACCGGTAGGTATATAATAAGTGGCACTTGTAAGCGAGTAACTATAATAACCATAATACTTTTGCGTGATTGCTGTTGCGCCTGTATAACTGGATGTGCCGAAAATATATCCCAAGGGATACTGGTAGGTATCCTGCTCGGTTTTTCTGCTGCCGCCAACAAAGGGAATCGTCATAGACTCCAAGCTTCTGCAGCCGGAGAATGCAGAACTGCCAATGCTGGTGACGCTATCCGGGATGGTGATGCTGGTCAGCCCTGTGCAGTTTACAAACGCATAGCTGCCAATGGCGGTGACACTGTCCGGAATGGTCACGCTGATCAGGCTGTTACAACCACCAAATGCCCATTGGCCAATAGTGGTAACGCCATCCTCAACAACAACTTTTGTAATGGATGTGCCCCAGGGAGCTGAATAATAATTCTCCATCGCTCCATTGCCGGAGATCACAAGTGTTGTTCCAACTAAATACCAGTGGCAGTCTCCCGTTTTGCCCCAATTGTCAGCGCGGTTGTATCCGCACCCATTGCACAACGGGTCATATTCCGCATCATATGTATGATCCGGCACTGTTCTCGCTACATCGCATACATTACACACTGGATCACACACGCCATCATATACATGGTCCGGTACAGAACGAACGTCCTCACAGATATTGCAGCTGGTGTCGCAAGCGTTGTCGTACACATGGTCGGGAACTGACCGTTTTTCCCCGCATTCGTTGCAAACGGCATCGCAGTCATTGTCATAAATATGGTCAGGTACGCTTCTGGTATACTCGCAGAAATTGCACAGCCAGTCGCAATCATTGCTGAAAATATGGTTGTGCACCAGCACCGTCAAGGCTTTGCTGGAGGCGCTTCTATGGGCCGTGTCCGTTTTCTTATATCTTTGATAAAAACAGTATTCTTTTCCGGCTTCAAGGTTCTCAAAACACGAGTCTTCCTGCCAGTTGATTCCGTCAATACTGTATTCACCGTTTGTAATCGACCGCAAGACGACAGTTGTAGCATTCACACTTACCAGCACAGGAATACCCGGTGCGGAGACAGATTGCCGGATTACTTCACCGTTCTCATCGCAAATACGGCACACTTTATAGCCATAACCGCTACAAGAACTGCACTTATAGTATACATATGGTTCACAAATTGAAATGTGGTTAGAACCAACAACCACATACCCCTTGCCATCACAGTAAGAGCAAACCTCTTTTATCGTGCCCGTTCCGGAACAAGAGGCGCAGTCGAACTTCTTGTCTCCTCCGCAAGTGGGACAAATTTTATTCCACTGGGCGTACAACACGGTCGTTTTGGTTGCCGCAATGGTTTCTCCGGGCTGATACTGGATATCACCGTTTTTCTCAGTAGACCATCCCGCAAAATTGTAGCCGCTTCTTTCCGGAACAGCAGAAGGAAGAGCCACTGACTGATTCTGCCCCACTCTAATGAATGTTACAACAGAACCGTTCTTGGAATCAAACTTGATGAAGAAAAACCCTTGCTGGCAAACATCGCATTGCGTATCGTTGTCGTCTGTAAATTCATGGTTGCCTGTTGCCAGAATTTTTGTACCTTCATTACGCTTAACGTGGCAAAGAGCACACTCTTCGTGTTGAACACCATCACTGCCACAGGTGTTTTTTTCATCAATAATCCATTCATAATCATGAATAGGATCTCTGATATAACCACACAAATTGCAACCTGCATCACATAAGTCGTCATATAAATGGGTAAGCGCAGCGCCAACGGTAACACCGCAGACCTTACAGGTCTTCGGCACATAACAAGTAGCATCTGCGTAATCATGACCCAGTGCTGCGCCTTCTGTTGTGGAGCAGACCTTACAGGTCTTGGGCGCAGTACAAGTTGCGTCGGCAAAGTCGTGACCCAAGGCTGCACCTTCGGTTGCGGAGCAGACCTTACAGGTCTTGGGTTCGGTGCAGGTAGCATCTGCATAGTCATGACCCCATGCTTCGCCCTCTGTTGCAGAGCAAACCTTGCAGGTCTTGGGCTCAGTGCAGGTGGCTGCAGCATAGTCGTGACCCAGTGCTGCGCCTTCTGTTGTGGAGCAGACCTTACAGGTCTTGGGGGCAGTGCAGGTGGCATCGGCATAATTGTGGCCCAGTGCCGCGCCCTGGGTTACGTGACAGATAGTGCAGGTTTTGGGTGCAGTACAGGTAGCCGCCGCATAATCGTGGCCCAAAGCTGAACCCTGAGTTGCGCCGCAACGATCACAGGTTTCGGGCGTAGTACAATTAGCTGCCGCATAATTGTGGCCCAGAGCTTCACCCTCCGTCGCGTGGCAGATAGTGCAGGTCTTAGGCGCAGTACAGGTAGCCGCCGCATAATTGTGGCCTAATGCTTCACCTTCTGTTGCGGAGCAGACCTTACAAGTCTTGGGGGCAGTGCAGGTGGCATCGGCATAATTGTGGCCCAGTGCCGCACCCTGGGTTACGTGACAGATAGTGCAGGTTTTGGGTGCAGTACAGGTAGCCGCCGCATAATCGTGGCCCAAAGCTGAACCCTGGGTTGCGCCGCAACGATCACAGGTTTCGGGCGTAGTACAATTAGCTGCCGCATAATTGTGGCCCAGAGCTTCACCCTCCGTCGCGCCGCAAGCGTTACAAGTTTTACGGGTCGTGCAGGTCGCATCAACATAGTCGTGGCCCAGCGCTGTGCCAATCGTTTTACCACAGCGGTTACAACTTGCCGGAGATGTACATGTTGCAGCTTTATAATCATGCCCTAACGCCGGACTCTCTATGGCACCACAATCCTTACAAAATTCAGGTTCGGTGCAGGTGGCTGCATAGCAATCGTGTGCCAGGGGCACTCCTTCTGTTACACCACACACTGTACAGGTCTTAGGTGCGGTACAGGTAGCTGCGGCATAAATATGTTCCCCTGTTTCCGGGATTGTAGTATTTTTGTTTCTTTCGGAAGCACACCTTGTGCACTGCTCGTGCTTCATGCCCTTTTGTCCGCAGTTGTTTTCCTTGTCGATAACCCATTGGTAATCGTGCTCTACTACACGCACTTCCCCACAAACATCGCACATTTCATCACAAATCGCGGTATAACTATGGCCGCAATATTTGTAATGCCAGGTGGCACCTGTAAACGCCACATTGTTTTCCCTTATAGAAATGCTGTTACGATCATTTTTAAAACCATTATAGTGGACATCTGTAATATTGTCGCAATAATAGAATGCGGCCGGTCCTATTGTAGAAACATTCTTGCCAAGTGTAATCGTTTTAAGCTTCGTGCAATTATAAAACGCTTTTTCGCCAATTGTAATCACACCGTTGCCAATGGTTACACTTTCCAGCGCGTTGCAATCATAAAACGCCCAAACACCAATACTGGTAACACTGTCCGGAATAGCAAGTGTCTTAAGTGTGTCGTAATTATAAAGTGCCCGGTCTGTAATGCGAACTGTTCCCTCTTTAACCGTCAGCGCAGAAGGGCATTCTCCCTTGCAGCTATATAAAACCTTGCCAATATAGATTACACCTGCGGGAAGGTTGTTGTACCACAAGGTGTTTTCAAAAGCACCCTCACCAATAGAATACACATCCCCATCAAACACCATTTCTGCAAGCTTTGTGCAGTTATAAAAGGCATACTCGCTAATTCCATTGACACTACTGGGAATCGTAACACTCGCAAGCTTACTGCAATGGGCAAATGCAAAACTGCCCACACCCATTGTTCCCTCCGGAATCTTTACATTTTCCAGCGAGTCGCATTCATAAAATGCCCGTGTGCCTATGGAAGTTATATTATTTCCAAACCGAATGTCTTTTAGCGCCGCACAGCCGTAAAATGCATCCGTAGGAATCGAGCTGAAATTGCTTAAATCTATACTGGTTAAGCTACTACAGCCCTCAAAGCAGCTGGTAGATAAGCTTGTAACGCTTTGAGGAATGGTTACCTGTCTGAGCTCTCTGCACCAAGAGAAAGCATACTTGCCAATGCTGGTTACGCCTTCTTGAATGATAACATTTTGAATATCATAACCCCACGGCAAATCATCGTCATCCGAATAGTTTTTCATTCTGCCTTGTCCGCTGATCGTAAGGGTCGTACCATTCAATGACCAACTGCAATCGCCGGTCGTGCCCGCCGTTGCTGCCTGGGCTTCAGTGGGCAGCGCAAGCAGGCATACCAATGCCGTGGCCAGTACCAACAAGCAGGATAATAGCGCCTTTCTGATCTTCATATTCCTATATCTCCTTTACGCGAAATATATAGCAAATAACTTATCTTTTATTTTACCACATATTCCCTGCTCTTTGCAACCTAAATATAGCAAAACCGCCCATAGGTGGCTTTTCTTGGTAAAGCGTGACGGACAAAGTGCAAAAAGCACGCAGACGGATGTCTGCGTGCTTTTTTCATACTTCTTTATACATTGCGCAGGCGTCGTCCTTGCGGACATTGTCTGCCACCTGCATAACCTCCACCGCGATGGTCCTTTGTCCCATTGCGATTTCGATCCGGTCGCCTACCTTGACCTCGTAGCTGGCCTTTTGGACACGGCCGTTGACTTGAATACGCCCGTTGTCGCAGGCTTCGTTGGCTACCGTCCGACGCTTGATCAGACGGGACACCTTCAGATACTTGTCAAGACGCATAAGCTTAATTACTTAGCAACGACGTCCTTCAGAGCCTTGCTTGCCTTGAATGCGGGCAGGCGGGTTGCGGGGATCTGGATGGTCTCCTTGGTACGGGGGTTACGGCCAACGCGAGCTTCGCGAGCCTTAACCTCGAAGATACCAAAGCCGGAAACCTGCACCTTGTCGCCCTTAACCAGGCTGGCGGTGATGGTGTCAACAGTAGCGTTGATGACGCGCTCTGCGTCCTTCTTGGTCAGACCGGTCTTCTCAGCGACTGCAGCAATCAGTTCAGTTTTGTTCATAGTATTTATCTCCTTTAAAAAGTTATTTTTACTTTGGGACTTTATCATAGCACACTGCCCTGCGCTTTGCAAGTGTCTTTGGAATAATTTGTAGGTTTTTACAAATTTAGGGTCGGCATTTTGTGCATTTAACCCATTTTCTGCGGTTTTTCGGCAACCTTTTACAATTTCAACAATTTGGCGACTTTGTCACCCTTGGGCAAAAGCTGACAGTCCGCAGCGGTAAAGGATTTGCAGAGCACCGCGCTGATGGCATATACCACCACACCTACGGCAATAGGCGCGCCGCACAGCAGCACCCGGCTGCCCTCCTGCCCCAAAAGCTGCAGCATCAGCTGATAGACACCGAACACCGCCACGCCCATAATGGCCGCCGGCAGCACGGAGCGCAAAAGGTTCTTGGTCAGCGCCGGTTTCTGGGGCACCATCTTGTGAATGGCAATGAGATTCAGCACCGCAATAGCACCGTAGCTGAGCACCGCGCCAATGGGCGCGCCCAAAATACCCAAATTGGGGTTACCGGTCAAAATATACACCACTGCCAATTTTACCACGCCTACCAGCAGCATATTCACCACCGGCACAAAGGCGTAGCCGTGGGCCTGCATCAAAGAGTTGGTGTACTGAATAATCGAGTACAAAAACACGCAAGCGCCTAGTGCCATCATTAAACTTGCCGCCAGCTCCAGCTTCAGTCCGGTGTAGCCACCCAGCAGCGCCATAACCGGCTTTGCCAGCACGCACAGACCCACACTGCAGGGCAGGCTGATCAGGCCGGTGATCCGGGCTGCAGATTCTTCCGTCTCCCGAACGCCCCGGTTGTTTTGCAGGGTCAAGTGGGAGGTGATGGCCGGGATCACACTGATGGAGATAGGCACGATAAAGGAGCAGGGCATGTTGAAAATAGTCTGGGCAAAGTTATAAATGCCCTTAAAGCCTGCCGCCACACGCTGTGGCATTTCCCCGGCTGTTACCGACGGATCCAGTGAAAGAATCTCGGCTTTCATTGCCTCTACCAGCGGTTTTGCATACTGGTTCGTTTCCACCAGATGCACCAGCCGGTTCATATACAGACCGGACTCCGCCACTGTCAGCAGCTGCAAACCGGCTGCGCCAATGGTAATGGGTACAGCGATGGCCAAAAGCTGTTTCGCGGTAGCCTTGTAGCCAAAGGGTGTTTCCTCTGTTTGGGGCATTTGGTGATAGTCTTTGCGGACCTTCCCAAACAAATACATTGCAGAGATCAGACAGCTGACGGTTACACCTAAAATGCTGCCTGCCGATGCCAGGGCCAAGCTGTTGGTGGTGCGGATGATCAGGTAGGCGGCTCCAAGACCCACTACCAGCTTTGCCACCGCTTCCAACACCTGGGAGACAGAGGTAGGACGCATATTCTCCTGACCCTGGAAGAAACCCCGGTAGGTGGAGATCAGGCCCATAAAGATGGCGCAGGGACCCAGGCACAAAATAGCCGTCCAGGCAGCCGGCTGTTCCAAAAGGTTTGCCAGCCACTTGCTTCCCAGCACCATAAAGAGCGTGCTTGCCAGACCCAGACCGATAAAGATCATCTTGGCGGTCTTATAGGTTCTGCGCACCTGGTTATACTGGCCCAGAGTGCTGGCGCTGCTGATCATGCGGCTCATAGCCACCGGCAGACCGGCGGTAGAGATCAAAAGCAGCACCGAATAGATATCATAAGCGGTGCTGAAATAGCCGTAACCCTCGTCGCCGATAATGGCCTTCAGAGGAATCTTATAAAAAGCACCGATGACCTTCACAACAGCTGTAGCAATGGCCAAAAGTGCCGCGCCGTGAAGGAATGTTTGTTTTTTAGAAGAATCTGTCATTGACCTTTCTCCTTCTGTCCCAGGATTCTGGGAATTGCATAGCTCATCAGCTCTTCCACCACATTTTTCAAATCAATGGTGGGGAATGTGCCGTTTTGATAGAGGATCTTGCCCCGGACCATCGTCATTGCCACATCGCCGCCCTTGGCGCAGAACACCAGGCCGTTCATCACATCGTGGCAGGGCATCAGATGGGGCGCAGAGAAATCCACCAAAATCAGGTCCGCATCCATTCCCTCTTTGATCATACCGGTGCGCTCTCCTCTGCCTTGCGCCCGAGCGCCGCAGGTGGTGGCCATCATCAGCGCAGCGGCAGCAGGCAGCGCATTGGCATCCTTTCCGTCTGTCCGGGCGCCCAGTGCAGCGGCGCGCATCACCTCAAACATATCCAAATTGCCGCACTCCACCGCACCGCCGGTGCCCAGTGCCACATTCATACCGGCTTTTACTGTCTGTAAAATAGGTGTGGAGGGCAGACCTGCCTTGGCATAGGCGATAGGGGTTGCCACAGCAGACACCTTCTTCTTCGCCAAAATGGCCCGTTCTTCGTCGGTCAGGGCCACACAGCCGGTGGCGGTAGTAGGAACACTCAACCAATCGTGGGTGCTCAGCAGCTCTGCCGGGGTCAGACCGGTCCGGTCCAGGCAGTCCAGGGCCTCGTCCTCGGTTTCGGAAAGGTGCAGCT
>JAGBVD010000019.1 GCA_017630495.1 Oscillospiraceae bacterium | reverse complement strand
TATCAAAACCGTTTTCGTCATCGGTTGCTGCATTGTTGACGAGGATAACCACTCGGCCGTAGCGTTCCATAACAGCGGTGTAGATGTCCTTTACGGCAGTTTCATCGGAAATGTCGCTCTCCAAAATCAAATAGTCTGCGCCAAGCGCCTGCAGCTTGCTTTCCACAGCGGCAGCATCGCCCGCATTTGCCGAATAGTATCTGTCCACACCGTTGGAGCCGGTTTTGTCGGGATCAAAGGGGCGATGTACCTTCTTGTACACCAAAACCACCTTTGCCCCTTCACGGGCAAAAGCCAGTGCAGTAGTGGCACCGATGCCCCAAGGATTGTTTGCACCGGTAATGATAGCCACTCTGTTTTCTAATCCATAGTTGATCATCTGCGTTACCTCGCATTTATTTGACATATAGGTTATCTACTGAAATTATACTCCGTCAGCATAGAGAAATCAAACAATTCCTTTTGTGCATCGGGTTTGGGATACCCAAGGTGTGCCTTGTGGATATCCAAAGGCGATGCTTGCTAAGAAACTACCAATACCATTTTCTTGAGGCAGAAACAAACACCTGACCGCAGTGGAATGCCACAGGTCAGGTGTTTTTCTTTATGGATGATTCTTCTTTCGGAAAGCTTTGACAACGATTTCAACAAAGTCCCAAACGGGCTGATCCAGCCACTTATCGTAGAGGATGCACATATACAAAGCCTGATGCCAATTGTGCAGAGGGATGAATCGAATGCCGGGACGGTTTTCAACGCATTCGTTGGGAACAAAGGCAATGCCCATACCATTGGCCACCAAGTCCAATGCGGCACGGGCGGTATCCACGGTACAAACCACGGCTTCATCTGCGGGAGCACCGGTAGTCCACTCTTTAAAACTGCGGCCTACATCATAATTGAATACAACCTGCGGTTCTCCAACCACATCCTTGGGATTGATGAAATCCCGGTCGGCAAGAGGATGGGCTAGGGGAACAGCAACAAAGAAATCCCGTTCATACAATTTACGGAAGTGGAGGCTGCGGTCTCGATCGGAGGAGTCGACAATCGCCATATCCAGCTTTTCCTGGCGAACCATGTCCATTAATTGCTCGGAAGAGGACTCTGTCATGTGGAAGCGAATACGGCTATTGTTCCGAGTGTATTTTACCATCTCCCGGGCCAGTATACCATCCAAAGTACCGGAGACCACACCCATACGGATAACAACAGGTGCTTTGCTTCGGCTATCTCGCAGTAGCAGTGATGCGCCGTGCAGTTTGGTGATCGCCTCGTCAACGGTTTGTTGGTAGAAGCGACCTTCTTCGGTTAACCGGATGTTACGACCCACTTTCTCAAAAAGTCTTACGCCGCCCAAAGAATTTTCCAGGTTATGAATAGCGCTGCTGAGCGCAGGCTGAGAGATACCCAGCCGCGCTGCTGCGGTGGTATAGTGTTCTGTCTGTGCCAATACAGAAAAATAGAGAAGATAATTGTAGTTCATAAGTTACCCCTAAAATCTATAAGTACAAGTTATAAATAAAGTATCACAACTTTATTGTTTTTTGCAAGCAAAATCTGTAAAATCATCAAGGTTTTTGCGAAAAAACATAATTTCCGTCGCTCACTGCGGCGGAATTCGTGTTTTTATCGCAGATTTATTGCGTTAATAAATTAATTTTAGATATATTTGGAGGTACGCAATGGCGCATATTAATGAAGCCGGTGTCAAGAAGATCAATGAGATCTGCGATCGTTACATCGGCGAAAAGACTCCTCTGATGATGATCCTCAGCGACATCCAGAACGAGTACGGCTACATCCCCCTGGAAGTTCAACAAATCGTATCCAAGAAAACCGGCATCTCCGTGGCTGAGATCTACGGTGTTGTCACCTTCTATTCTTTCTTCTCCCTGGAGCCTAAGGGCAAGTATGTCATCGGCTGCTGCCTGGGTACTGCCTGCTATGTTAAGGGTGCTCAGCAGATCATCGACAAGTTCTGCGAGATCCTGAAGGTAAAGCCCGGCCAGACTACCGAGGATGGTTTGTTCACCATCGATGCCCTGCGCTGCATCGGCGCTTGCGGTATCGCTCCTGCCGTTACCATCAACGGCAAGGTCTATCCCAAGATGACCGTGGATGCTGTCCCCGGTGTCGTGGAAGAGTATCTGGCTAAGGAGGGCAAGTAAATGAAGAATTTTGCCGAGCTTGAAAAGAAGATTTGTAGCTGCACCGATGCGCTGACCGCCAAGCTGGACGGCAGCAACGGCAAGCGTGCTATTTTGCTGTGCGGTGGTACCGGCTGTATCTCCTCCAACTCCATGGATATTAAGGCTAAGTTTGAAAATCTGGTAGTGGAGAACGGTCTGCAGGACAAAGTTACTGTCAACATTGTTGGCTGTTTCGGCTTCTGCTCCCAGGGTCCTTTCGTTAAGATTTTCCCCGAGGATACTCTGTACCGTCTGGTCTCTCTGGACGATGTGGACGAGATCTTCGAGAAAGACATCATGGGTGGCGAGATCATCGAGCGCCTGCTGTATGTAGAGCCCAACACCGGTGAGAAGGTTGCCAAGCAGGAGGACATTAACTTCTACAAGAAGCAGAAGCGTGTTGCTCTCCACGGCGGCGGCGTCATCAACCCCGAAGATATCAATGAGGCTATGGGCTATGGTGCATTCCAGGGTCTGAAGCGCGCTCTGAATATGAAGCCTCAGGAAGTCATCGATGAAGTTCTGGCTGCCGGTCTCCGCGGCCGTGGCGGTGCAGGCTTCCCCTCCGGCCGCAAGTGGTCCTTTGCTGCTGCCAATGCTGCTGACCAGAAGTATGTGGTCTGCAACGGCGACGAAGGCGACCCCGGCGCATTTATGGATCGTTCCATCCTGGAAGGCAATCCCTATGCGGTTATTGAAGGTATGATGATCGCCGGTTATGCCATTGGCGCCACCGAGGGTTATTTCTATGTTCGTGCTGAGTACCCCATCGCTGTGAACCGTCTGCGCAATGCTATTAAGCAGATGAACGAGGCTGGCATCCTGGGTGAGAACATTATGGGTACCGGTTTTAGCTTCCAGGCACATATTCGTTTGGGCGCAGGCGCATTCGTTTGCGGTGAGGAAACCGCTCTGCTGAACTCCATCGAGGGCAAGCGTGGTATGCCTCGTCCCCGTCCTCCTTTCCCCGCTGTAAAGGGTCTGTGGGGCAAGCCCACCATTGTGAACAATGTTGAGACCCTGGCTTGCGTTCCCTACATTCTGCGTGAGGGCGCTGCTGAGTTTGCTTCTTGTGGTACCGAAAAGTCCAAGGGCACCAAGGTGTTCGCACTGGGCGGTAAGGTCAACAATGTTGGTCTGGTGGAGATCCCCATGGGCACTACTCTGCGTGAACTGATCTACGACATCGGCGGCGGTATCCCCGATGGCAAGAAGTTCAAGGCCATTCAGACCGGCGGTCCTTCCGGCGGTTGCCTGACCGAAAAGGATCTGGACGAGCCTATCGACTTTGATAACCTGGTTGCCCGTGGTTCTATGATGGGTTCCGGTGGCGCTATCGTAATGGACGAAGACAACTGCATGGTTGACGTTGCCAAGTTCTACATGGAGTTCATCTGCGATGAGTCCTGCGGTAAGTGTTCTCCCTGCCGTATTGGCACCAAGCGTATGCTGGAGATCCTGACCCGGATTACCGAAGGCAGAGGTACCATGAAGGATCTGGAGGAACTGGAAGAACTGGGTCAGACTGTCAAGGCCAACTCTCTGTGCGCTCTTGGTCAGACCGCTGCTAACCCCATCATTTCTACCTTGACCCATTTCCGGGACGAGTACCTTGCCCATATTGTGGACAAGCAGTGTCCCGCCAAGGTCTGTAAGCATCTGATGACCTACACCATTGATCAGGATAAGTGTGTCGGCTGTGCCCGTTGCGCCAAGTTCTGCCCGGTGGATGCTATCTACAAGACCACCTATACTGCTCCCCATAACCGTTTGGCTTCCTATCAGATCGATGCAGATAAGTGCCTGAAGTGCGGCGCTTGTATCGCAACCTGTAAGCTGAATGCCATCTATAAGAAGTAAGGAGGAAAGGTCAAATGGTAAATATCAAAATTGAAGGCGTTTCCTATCAGGTGGAAGAGGGCCTCACCATCCTGGAAGCTGCCAAGAAGTGCGGCTACGAAATTCCCTCTCTGTGTGCATTTAATCATGGCGAGTGTAACAACGGCTCCTGCCGTGTTTGCCTGGTTGAAGTGGTAGGCGCAAGAGGTCTGGTTGCCTCCTGCGTATACCCTGTGGGTGAGGGTATGGAGATCATCATCTCCAGCCCCAAGGCTACCGAAGCCCGCCGTGCTTCCGTAGAACTGCTGCTTTCTAACCACAATATTAACTGCCAGCAGTGCGACAAGAACGGCAAGTGCGAACTGCTGCATGTGGCCGGTATTACCGGTGCCCGCGAGGGTCGCTACCACGGCAGCAAGACCGAGTCCACTTATGACGAGTTGTCTCCCGCTATTGTCCGTGACACCTCCAAGTGTATTCTGTGCGGCCGCTGTGTTGCCCGTTGCAAGAATGCGCACGGCGAGGACATGGGCATTCTGGGCTTTGAGAACCGTGGTTTCAACACCATCGTTGCCCCTGCCGAGAACCGCTCTTTCCTGAACTCCCCCTGCATTCAGTGTGGCCAGTGTGTCAGCGTTTGCCCCACCGGTGCGCTGATGGAAAGGGGCGAAATTGGTAAGGTTGACGCAGCTTTCAAGGCTGGCAAGCATGTTGTGGTGCAGACTGCGCCTGCTGTCCGTGCTGCTTTGGGTGAAGAGTTCGGTATGCCCGTTGGCACTCCTGTTACCGGCAAGATGGTTGCCGCTCTGAAGCGTCTTGGCTTCCACAAGGTCTATGATACCAACTTCGCTGCTGATCTGACCATTATGGAGGAAGGCACCGAACTGCTGGGCCGTATTCAGAACGGCGGCAAACTCCCTATGATCACCTCCTGCTCTCCCGGTTGGATCAACTACGCTGAGTATAACTACGGTGATCTGCTTGGTCATCTGTCTTCCTGCAAAT
>JAGBVD010000018.1 GCA_017630495.1 Oscillospiraceae bacterium | reverse complement strand
GGCCGGGATCTCCGCCTCGTTGAGGATATCCAGCTTGCCATCGCCGATAATGTCAATATCCGCCTGGTAAAATTCACGGAAGCGGCCTCTCTGGGCCCGCTCGCCCCGGTAGACCTTGCTGATCTGATACCGGCGGAAGGGCAATGCCAAATCATTGTAGTGCAGTGCCACATATTTTGCCAGGGGCACTGTCAAGTCAAAGCGCAGCGCCAGATCGCTGTCGCCCTTCTGAAAACGGTAGATCTGCTTTTCTGTTTCACCGCCACCCTTGGCAAGGAGTATCTGGGCATCCTCAATGGCCGGGGTGTCCAGGGGCGCAAAGCCGTAAAGAGCATAGGTTTTGCGCAGAATTTCCATCATCGCTTCCAGCTTCTGCTGTTTTTTGGGAAGCAATTCCATAAAGCCCGAAAGGGTACGGGGTTTGATACGCTGCATAGGATCCTTCCTTTCATAAAAATGGGCGACCGCAGGTCGCCCGGGAAAAGTCAATTTAAAACCGGGGTTTCATCCGCATCATCTCGCGCCAATCCAGATTGCCGCTCTGCAGACCCATAACCGCAAGCTCTGCGCTGGCAAGGTTGGTAGCGATGGGCACATGCTGCCGGTCGCAATGGCGGATGGTCTCCACCAACAGTTCATCCTCCGACGGGTCGGTGCCGTTGGGGTCAGAGAACAAAATCACAAGGTCCACCTCGTTATAGGCGATCCGGGCATTGATCTGCTGATGTCCGCCCTGCTTATGAGAAAGCAGCAGCGTCACCGGCAAGCCGGTGTTTTCCACGATCTGGCGACCTGTGGAAGCGGTAGCGCACAGATTGTGCTTTGCCAAAATGCTTTTATACGCGGTGCAGAACTGCACCATCAGTTCTTTTCTCTTGTCGTGAGCCAAAAACGCAATATTCACTGCCATTTCCTCCTTCTATTTTATCCCAACAGGAATCGTTCGTCCCTGAAGCCGGCGGGCGATCCGCTTACAAGCAGCAGCTGCGCCCCGGTTGGTATAGGCCAGCAGCGGCTGCCGGAAGGCTGCCGAAAGGACCACACTGCTGTCATCGGGAACGATGCCCAACAGCTGCAGACCTGCCTGGTCAATCACATCATCCACCGTCAAACCGGTGGTGGAAAGCATTTTCTTATTGACCCGGTTAACGATGATCCGCACATTGGTCTTACCCATCAGCTCCAGCACCTGGCCTGCCCGGTTGGCATCCCGGATGGAAGCCGGGTCCGGTCCGGTAACCAAAACCACCCGATCTGCATACTTGGCCGCCAGCGTAAAGCCGGCCTCAATACCTGCCGCCGCATCTAAAAAGATGTAGCTGTAGCGCTTTCTGGCTTGCTGCAAAAGATCGCTGAAGGCATCGGTATCGATTCTGTCCGCGGTGCAGCCTACCGGGGCTGTCAAAAAGGACAGGTTGGGAAACACCGGGTGCTTTGTGGCATGCGCAAAGCCGTAGCCCTCCTGGAACATATCCACGAAGGAAAGGGAAGGGATCTGATCCAGGCCCAGCGCAATGTCCAGATTGCGCAGTCCCACATCACAGTCGATGCACAGCACCGGCAAACCCATCTGAGCCAAAGCCGTGGCGATTCCTGCGCAGACCGATGTCTTACCCGTTCCGCCTTTGCCGGAGAGAATTGCAACAATTTGACCCACGAAATCGCCTCCCTTTTACATTATTTATATAGTATAATGGAAAAACGCACAAAACGCAAGTAAAATCACAGTCCTTTTTCCAGGTTTTTTGAACAAAAGCACCAAAAACACAGGGATTTTCCCCTGCCGGACCCAGCAAGAAAACAATTTACAAAAATTTCAAGAAAATCCGCAAAAAAGGCTTGCTTTTTCCTGAGGGTTGGGGTAATATATAGCTGTTAGCACTCAAAACCAAAGAGTGCTAACAGCTTTGTGCAAACAGGCAGCTCTGCTGCCGTCTAAATATCCAAATTGGGAGGAACAATTATGAAACTGAAACCTTTGGCAGACAACATCGTGCTCAAAAGCGCTGTGGCTGAAGACACCACCGCTTCCGGCATTATTCTTGCCACCAGCAACAAGGAAAAGTCCGCGATTTTTGAAGTGGCTTCCGCCGGTCCTGAAGCAAAGGCCGTAAAGGTTGGCGATCAGGTGGTCGTGGGCCAGTACGCAGGCACTGATATGAAGCTTGACGGTGAGGACTATAAGTTCGTCAAGGAAGAAGACATTCTGGCAATCGTCTGTTAATTTTAGGAGGCTGAAACTATGGCAAAATTGATTGTTTACGGCGAGGATGCTCGCAAGAAGCTGCAGGCCGGCATTGACCAGCTTGCCAACACCGTAAAGGTAACTCTGGGCCCCAAGGGCCGTAATGTTGTGCTGGGCAGAAAGTTCGGCGCACCCCTGATCACCAATGACGGTGTTACCATCGCCAAGGAAGTAGAGCTGGAAGACCCCTTTGAGAATATGGGCGCACAGCTGATCCGGGAGGTGGCTACCAAGACCAACGATATGGCCGGTGACGGCACCACCACCGCAACTCTGCTGGCCCAGGCCATCACCCGTGAGGGTTTGAAGAACCTGGCCTCCGGCGCAAACCCCATCATTATGCGCAAGGGCATTGAGAAGGCCGTGGAAGCTGCTGTTGCTGCTATCAAGGAGCACTCCGTTCCCGTTAACGGCTCCGAGGATATCGCTCGGGTCGGTACCGTTTCCTCCGGTGACGCATCCATCGGTGCGCTGATCGCTGAGGCAATGGAAAAGGTTGGCACCGAAGGTGTCATCACCATCGAGGAGAGCAAGACCGCTGAAACCGGTCTGGATGTGGTGGAAGGTATGCAGTTTGACCGGGGTTACATCTCCCCCTATATGGTCACTGACACCGACAAGATGGAAGCCGTCCTGGACGACGCGCTGATTCTCATCACCGACAAGAAGATCTCCTCTATTCAGGAAATCCTGCCCATTCTGGAGCCTGTTGTTAAGACCGGCAAGAAGCTGATGATCATCGCTGAAGATGTGGAAGGCGACGCCCTGGCAACGCTGCTGGTCAACCGCCTGCGCGGCAACTTCAACTGCCTGTGCGTTAAGGCCCCCGGCTTTGGCGACCGTCGCAAGGAAATGCTCCAGGACATCGCTGTGCTCACCGGTGGTACTGTGATCTCCAGCCAGCTGAATATGGAGCTGACCGATGCCCAGATGACCGACTTGGGCCGTGCCCGTCAGGTTGTGGTTACCAAGGATACCACCACCATCGTGGACGGTGCCGGCTCTGCTGAGGCCATCCAGGCCCGTGCTCACCAGATCCGCAGCGCCATCGC
>JAGBVD010000017.1 GCA_017630495.1 Oscillospiraceae bacterium | reverse complement strand
TTGCTTATATCTAACTATTTTACTATACAAAAAAAGTACCCCAAAAGCAAGGATTTCCCAGCTTTTGAGGTGCTTTTTGGCACTATTTACAAATTCTTTTGCCACCCTTTGTGCAAGTTACCCTTTTATCCATTCACAATCGACAATTCTCTAACAAACATCGGGGTCATCAGCGGTTTTTGGAACGCCTGCTCAAACCGGGCGCACTTGACCAAAAAGGCGTAATACGCATTTAACCCGCAGCCCAGCATCGATTCGGTATTTCCCATACCCTTGGCGATGATCACATCCGCATTTTCGATGGCTTTTTTAGCATCGTCTGAGATAAACTGGTCCAAAACACCGCCCAGAGGCGCGCCGTTGTCGATCACCGGAAATTCGATCCCGGCCACCGCTGCATCTTCCCGTAGGGCGTCGTTGGATGCCGGTGCGCCCCGGACCATAAAGGTGATCTCCAAATGGGGATAGGCCTTTTTCAGCTGTTGGGCCAGCACCCGGTCGAAGACGATCTCGCCGGCATTGTCAGTGATGTAAAGCAGCTTTGTACCCTTTTTCAGGTCATCACAAAACCGGCTGTATGTATCCATAGAAAGGTCCATTTCCAGGGCCTCATCCAGCATCTTTTCCAAATCTGCAAAGCTTAATTTCCCTTGCAGAGCAGAAAAATCCAGGTAGTTACCCAGCACCGCAAACTGCAGCGCGGCGAACACCGGGTCTTTCTGCTTTTCCACCCGGGCGATTACCTCCGGCAGCCGCTCCAGGACAAACCGGTTGGAAAGTTCCTTTTCCTCTTTCAGTCGGTCCTCCGGCAAGCCGAAAAATTCCTGCACCGCCTGAGCCGTCAGCATACCCAGCTCCGCGGAGGTCACCGGGGTCTGCCGTTGGGAAAAGAGATTCATAATCTCCTTGGTAATTTCCGTCTGCTGCTGGTCTGTGCCAAAGGCGCGGATGGTCCGAAACCAACGCTTATAAAAGCACTCCGCGCAAACATTGTTCATATAAATGCTCACGATTTTTCCTCCAAAAAAGTCTTGCACCGCTTTTCAAAATCGCCTTCTGCACTGGATTCAAAGACTACACAGCCCTCCCCTTTTTCCAGCAGATCTGCCGCCAAAAGCCGCCGTTTGGTCTGCTGTGCAGTGCCTTTTGCTCCATCCAAAAGCTCGGTGTTTTGTCCCAAAATACTCCGGAACACCGGAGCGATCAAGGGATAATGGGTACAACCCAAAACCACCGCATCCAGCTTGTTGCGGTAAGGGGCCAAAACCGGCTGCAAAAAGGCTTCCGGGTCTTCTCCTTTTTCGATCAGCTCCACCAAACCGGGCAGCGGAATGGGGGTGATCTCCATCTGGGAGAAATTCTCCGCCAAATGGGCAAACTTTTCTTCTCTTAAGGTGACCGGAGTAGCCAGAACACCCACTTTCCCCTGGGGGTAATGGTCATGGGCCAGCTTCACCGCCGGCTCAATACCCACAATGATCCCATCGGGGTATTTTGCCCGCAGATCGTCAATGGCTGCGGCAGTGGCAGTATTGCAGGCCACCACCAACGCCTTAATGCCCCGGCAAAACAATTTTTCCGCCGCAGCAAATGTCAAATCCTTCACCTGCTGGGTGGTTTTGGTGCCGTAAGGGGCATTGGCGCAGTCGCCAAAGTACAAAAACCGTTCCCCGGGCAGTTCCTGCAGCAAGGCTTTGAGCACACTCAAACCGCCCACGCCGGAATCAAACACGCCAATATAATCTTCTCTGTTCGGCATAAACTAACCCCCTTTTCATTGATAATAAACGCAAAACGCAAGAACGCAAAACGCAAAACGAATGTGTCGCCGTAGGCGACTATTTAAAATAGTCCACAAAGTGGACACCACCGTTTTGCACTTTGCACTTTGCATTTTGCATTTTAGGCAATCTGCTCTTCTTTTGCCTTTTTGATCTTTTTGAGCATATACAGGCAAATGGGAATTGCAAAAGCAAGGCTCAAAACATCCGCCACCGCCTGGACCGATGCCACACCGTATGCGCCCCAAACAGCAGCCATTGGGTAGAGAACGGGAATAAAGCAGCTGCCCTGACGGGAGGTGGCGATGACGGTGGCGCCGCCGCCGTTGCCCAAGCCGGCGCACAGCATATTGACAATAGCGCACCAACCGTGGACCGGCAACGCAATGCACTGCAGCTGAATACACAGCACAGAGATCTCAACAGCCGCCGGGTCAGTAATGCCCATCCAGTTTTTCACGATAAACTCCGCGCCCAGCATCAGCGCTGCGCAAATCACCGCGCCGCCGATCACTGCCGTCCAGGCGGCAAACCGGAAGCTTTGCTGCACCCGGTCATACTGCCGGGCACCCCAGTTAAAGCCGGCCACCGGCTGGAAACCGGTACCAAAGCCTAAAATAATGCTAAAGGGGAACATCATAATTTTCGTGGAAACACCGACGCCGGCCAAAACGCCGTCAGAGATGTTTCCGGCGATGTCATTAAGCAGCACGCTTGCCACCACTGCCAGGCCGTTACGAAACAGCGAGGAAGAGCCAACGCTGGCGATCTCGCCGATGATCCGCTTGGTAAAACGGACAAGCCGGATGGAAAGGCGCAAGACGCTGCGCCGGGTAATATAAGGAAACAGCAAAATGCAGAAGCTGACCACTTTGGAAATAGCCGTGGCCAACGATGCTCCCACAACGCCCATAGCCGGAATACCCAATGCGGGGCAGCCCAAAACCATCAAATAGTCCAGCAGCACATTTAAAACGCCGCCAAAACTCATACCCACCATAGAAAGGATCGCACTGCCCTCATTGCGCAGGCACTGATTCATCACAAAGCTGGTGGCCATAAAGGGCGCTGCCAGCAAAACATAAGTAGCATAGTCCTTGGAATACTGCAGGCAGGTAGGTGTCGCTCCCAGAAGGGTCATCAGCTCGGTCATAAAGATGCTTCCGAATATCAGCAAAGCCGCGCCGATGGCAAAGGCAATATAAAAGCCGGTAGACAGCACCTTGCTGGCCTCCTGATCCTTGCCCTCGCCCAGCAGACGGGCGATGTAGCTGCCGGCGCCGATAGCCAGCATTGATCCGCACATCATGATCAGTTGATCGAGGGATGCATTGACGGTCACCGCGGCGGTGGCATTGACACCCAGGGTGCTGACGAAATAAGTATCTGCCAGAGAGTATATGGAATTGATCAAAAAGGCAATAATGGTGGGAATGGCCATCCGGATAATGGCGCTGCCCACCGGTGCCTGACCCATCAATTGTCTGCTTTTGTCCTGCCTAGATATTTGCGCGCTCACAGTATAACCCTCCAAACAAAGTACATTGCAACCGCCACAACAGCGCCTACCAAAATGCCCATGGCCACCTGCAGCGGCGTGTGCCCTACCAGCTCCTTAAGCTTGGTTTCGGGCAATTCCTTCGATTCCAAAATGCGGATAATGTCGTTAAGAACTCTTGCCTGACGGCCGGTTTCCCAACGGACACCGGCAGCATCGTGGCAGACGATAATGGCCAAAATGGCCCCAATGGCAAATTCAAAAGACCCCACGCCCTTCATTAGCGCTGTGATCAGCGCCAAAGACGCAACCGTAGCGCTGTGGCCGCTGGGCATACCGCCGTCACCGACGAGCCGCTCCCAAATGAGCTTCTTATTCACGATCAAATTGATGATCACCTTTAACAGCTGGGCCACAAACCAGGCGACAATCGGGGTCACCAAAAAGGGATTTGTCGCCAGCTCCCGTAAAAAATCCATGCTTTTTCTCCTTGTACACACATCTTTTTCTATTATACCCCCCTTTTCCCAAAAAGTAAAGGAATTGATAATTGATAATTGATAATTGAAAAATTTCTGCTATAATGATAACTGTCTAAATTTGCGCTGTATCCGCAAGGGCGGAACGGCAGCAGGAGGAATACAAATATGAAAACAAAAAACATGGTAGGCCTTGGTCTGTTCACCGCCATTGTGGTGGTGCTGCAGGTGCTGGCAGTAGGACTTCGGGCAATGGGACTGTTCTCCATCTCTTTGGTGCTGGTACCCATTGTGGTAGGCGCGGCGGTGTACGGCTGGAAGGGCGGCGCGTGGCTGGGTTTTGCCTTTGGTGCGGCGGTGCTGCTCAGCGGTGACGCAGCGGCATTTTTGGCAGTGAATATCCCCGGCACGGTGATCACCGTTCTGTTAAAGGGCGCATTTTGCGGCCTGACAGCAGGTCTTATGTACAAGCTGCTTGCAAAGCACAGCAGTTTTTGGGGTGTGGTAGCTGCAGCGGTGGTATGTCCCATCGTCAACACCGGCATTTTCCTTTTGGGCTGCCGTGTATTTTTCTGGGAAACCATTTGCGCCTGGGGCGAGGCTGCAGGCTTCGCCAATGTGGGCGCGTATATGATCTTCGGTCTGACGGGCATCAATTTCTTAATCGAGCTGGGTGTCAATTTGGTGTTGTCCCCGGTGGCCGCCCGGCTGATCCGTTTGGGTAAAAGGAGTTAAACTATGCTTTTAGCCATTGATATCGGCAATTCCAATGTGGTCATCGGCTGCATTGATAATGCCGGCAAGGTAACCGCGCTGCTGCGGATGGTTACAGACCTGAAAAAAACGGAAGACGAGTATGCCGCCTCTATGCGCAGCATTCTGTCCTTCCGGGGAATTGATTGCAACGCCTTTGACGGCGCTATTGTGTGCTCCGTTGTGCCGCCGCTGACGGAAAGCTTCCGCATTGCCGCGGAGCGAATCACCGGCTGCAAGCCCTTGATCGTGGGTGCCGGTATCAAAACCGGCCTGAATATCCAAATTGAAAACCCGGCCTCTCTGGGCAGTGACATCGTAGCTGCCAGTGTGGCCGCTATGACCGAGTATCCCCTGCCGGTGATCGTGATCGATATGGGCACTGCCACCACCATCACTGTGGTGGACGAGGGTTGTAAATTCCTGGGCGGTGCCATCGTTCCCGGTGTGATGCTTTCTATGGGTGCCCTTTCTTCCGGCACATCCCTTTTGCAAAAGGTGCAGATCGAAGCGCCGAAAAAGGCCATCAGCACCACCACCAATGACTGTATGCAAAGCGGTGCCGTCTACGGCAACGCTGCAATGCTGGACGGTATGATCGACCGCTTCCGGAAAGAGCTGAACAAAGAACTCACCGTAGTGGCCACCGGCGGCATTGCCGGCAAGATCCTGCCTTACTGCAAAAGCCCCATCATTTATGACGAGGACCTTCTGTTAAAGGGTCTGTATTTGATCTATAAGAAGAATCGGAGAGATCTATGAACCTACAAAAGCTTTTTGCATTTATCCTGGCACGGTTTTCCCTGAAAAAGCTGTTTACCGCAGCACCCGAATTTTTCCAAAAACTGCCCGGTACACTTTCCGGTCTTTACAGACGACTTTTTGCCGGACAGCTGTCGCTGCAAAAGCTGCTTTACTGGATCGTAGGCGGCATTTTGGGCCTGGTGGTTTTGGTTGCGGTGATCACCGCCGCCAATACCGATCTGACGCCACCGCCAAGTCCGGAGGAGCCTGTCACCGGTCTGGTAGGTGTAAGCCTTGCAGGCAGTACAAACAACTCCCTTTCCGGGCAAATCACCCAGGCGCTGGAGGCCCAGGGATTAAAAGTAAATCTTCTGTGCGCCAACGGCGATACGGGCACCCAAAAAGCCCAGGTCCAGACACTTTTGAACGCCAATGTCAGCTGTCTGATCCTGGAGCCGGTGGATTCCCTTGCCTTGTTGGAGCCTTTGGCCGCAGCAAAGGAAAAGGGTGTGCCGGTCATTGCCTGCAACGGAATGCTGATGGATACCGATTGGGTCTGGGGCTGTGTCAGCTTTGACTACTTCACCCTGGGCAAGCTGATGGCCCGGAAAGTGGCGGAGGCGAAAAATCTGGATGCCGAGGACGGCAACATCTACAAGATCGAGCTGTTTATGGGTGCGCCGGAAAGCCTGAACAGTTTACTGCTGTATCAAGGCGCTATGGAGGTGCTGGACCCCTATCTGCGCACCGGAAAGCTGATCGTTCCCTCCGGCCGTACATACTTTGAGGACACCTATACCGGCGGCACTTCCGAAAATGCCCGGCAATTCTGCGCACTGCGGCTGAAAAAGTCCAAGCCGGACATTATTTTTGCCGGCTCTGACGAGATCGCCACCGGCTGCAAGCAGGCGCTGTTGGACAAAGGCTACAAGCCGGAAAATTGGCCGGTACTCATTGGTCAGGGCGGTGCCAATGCCCAGGATGTGAAAAACGGCTACCAAATCGCTACCTATGCCAAAGCCCCCATCGTGTTGGCAGAAAACTGTGCCGAAGCGGCGGTTTTGGCCCTTTCCGGCAAAACTCTGCCGGACACCTCCACACAGCATAACCACGTCTTTGATGTGCCTACCCGTCTGCTGCCAACCTCATTGGTTGAGAATTGATCATTACAATGGCAAACAAAAACATCCCCGCACCGATGGGTGCGGGGATGTTTTTATCGCTTTGTAATGGTCTGGCTTTTTTCCTGGGCAATCAGCAGGTCGGACAAAATGGTGTTGGACACCAAAAAGCCCTCCGGGGTCAAATGCCACCGTCCGTCGTAGGTCTTTTGGGCCAGGCCCTGATCCTTGCACCGGGAAAGCACCTTTTCCATCGGGGAAAAGTCCAGCATAAATTTTTGCTGGTAGATTTCCGGGTCCAGTCCGGACACCAACCGCAGCCGCATCATTAAAAATTCTGCCGCCCGTTCCCGGTTGGGGATCTCCTGGACCTCCCGGAGCACCTGTCCGCCGGTACGAATGCCGTCAATGTAGGCGCGCAGATCCCGGACGATGGAAAACCGCCGGCCGGCAAAATCGGAGCTGGCATCCGGACCAAAACCCAGATACTCGCCACCGGTCCAGTATTTCAGATTGTGCCGGGAAACCTGACCCTTCCGGCAAAAATTGGAGATCTCATACTGCCGGAAGCCGTGTTTGCGCAAAATCTCAATTGCCGAAAGGTACATATCCGCCTGCATATCGTCGTCGGCCAGGGTGTAGTACTCCCGGTACTGATGCATCGGTGTGCCTTCCTCCAGCTTCAAGCCGTAACAACTGATGTGATCGGGATTCAGGGTAATGACATTTTCCACCGTGGCCTGCCAGCTTTCCAGGTCCTGGCTGGGCAGACCGTACATCAAATCCACCGACAGATTCTTAAATCCTGCCTTGCGAATGCGCTGCACCGCCTTGACCGCCTGGTCGTAGCTGTGGGGGCGGCCGATCTTCTTTAAGATCTCGTCATTGTCACACTGAATACCCAGACTGACCCGGGTAAAGCCCTCGCTGCGAAGTCTGCGCAGTAGCCGGTCGCTGACAGAATCAGGATTGGCTTCAAAGGTGATCTCCGCGGTCCTGGCCACATCAAAATGCTTTCGAATAACGCTCAAAATCTGGGCCATTCCCTCCGCGCCGAAAAAGCTGGGAGTGCCGCCACCGAAATACACCGTGTCCACCAGATAGTTGGGCGCTAAACTGCCCGCCTCTTTGATATGGCTGCACACAGCCTCCGTGTAGGCATCCATTGCCCGGGGGTCCTTATCCGTCACCGAGTAAAAATCGCAATAGGCGCACTTACTGCGGCAAAAGGGCACATGAATATAAATTCCCAAAGGGGTTTTGTTGTTTTTTCCAAAAAAAAGCATAGTTACTCCATTGCATTTCGTAAAATGCAAAATGCAAAATGCGCAGTGCAAAATGTTGGTGTCAGCGACCCTGACGAATTTAAATAGTCGCCGAAGGCGACACCTTCATTTAGCATTTAGAATTTAGCATTTAGCATTACAATGTTTAGTCTTCATCCAGTTTCAATACAGCCATAAAGGCTTCGCTGGGAACAGAAACCGTACCAAATGTACGCATCCGCTTTTTGCCTTCCTTCTGCTTTTCCAGCAGCTTTTTCTTACGGGTGATGTCGCCGCCGTAACACTTGGCCAGAACATCCTTGCGCAGGGCCTTGATGGTCTCCCGGGCGATGATCTTGCCGCCGATGGCCGCCTGCACCGGAATTTCAAACTGGGCGCGGGGGATGTTTTCCTTCAGCTTTTCGCAGATCTTTCTGGCTCTGGGATAGGCATTTTCCGCAAAGAGAATAAAACTCAGCGCGTCCACAATGTCGCCGTTGAGCAAAATGTCCAGCTTCACCAGCTTGCTGGGCCGATAACCCAACAGCTCATAGTCCAAACTGCCGTAGCCCCGTGTCCGGGATTTCAAAGCATCAAAGAAATCGTAGATAATCTCATTCAGAGGCATTTCATAGTGCAGTTCCACCCGGTTGGCATCCAGATAGTCCATATTCTTGAACTCGCCCCGGCGGGAGGTAGCCAGATCCATAATATTGCCCACATATTCCTGGGGTGCGAACAAGCTGATCTTCACAAACGGCTCTTCCGCCAGTTGGATGTCCATGGGGTCCGGGTAATCCAGAGGGTTGTCCACCATCAGCACCGTACCGTCGTTCTTGGTGATCCGGTAAACAACGTTGGGTGCGGTGGTAATCAGGTCCAGGTTATACTCTCTTTCCAGCCGCTCCTGGATGATCTCCATATGCAAAAGGCCCAAGAAGCCGCACCGGAAACCAAAGCCCAAAGCGATGGAGCTTTCCGGCTCGTAGGAAAGGGATGCGTCGTTAAGCTGCAGCTTTTCCAGTGCCTCTCTTAAATCCTGATACTTTGCGCCGTCTGCCGGGTAAATACCGGAGTAGACCATAGGCTGCACCGGCCGGTAGCCGGGCAGTGGGGCAGCAGCGCCCTTTTCCACAGTGGTGATGGTGTCGCCTACCTGGGTGTCCGCCACGGACTTGATAGAGGCGGTGATGTAGCCAACCTCACCGGCACCCAAAGCTTCCCGGGGAACAAGACCACCGGGGCTCATTGTGCCAACCTCTACCACTTTATATACCGCGCCGGTAGCCATCATTTTGATGTCCGTACCGGCTCTGACTGTGCCTTCCTTGACCCGGGTGTAAACGATGACACCCCGGTAAGGGTCGTACTGACTGTCAAAGATCAGCGCCTGCAAAGGGGCATCGCGGTCACCCTTGGGAGGCGGTACTTCTTTTACGATCATTTCCAGAACTGCCGGAATGTTAATACCGTTTTTGGCAGAGATCTCCGGGGAGTCCTCCGCAGGAATGCCGATAATATCCTCTACCTCCGCCTTGACCTCCTGGGGTCTTGCAGAGGGCAGGTCGATCTTGTTGATCACCGGCAGTACTTCCAGGCCTGCATCGATGGCAAGATAGGTGTTTGCAAGGGTTTGGGCCTCTACGCCCTGGCTGGCATCCACCACCAACAGTGCGCCCTCGCAGGCGGCCAAGGAGCGGCTGACCTCATAGTTAAAGTCCACATGGCCCGGCGTGTCGATGAGATTCAGGGCATAGACTTCCCCGTCGGAGGCGGTATAGTTCAGCTGGGCAGCGGTGGCCTTAATGGTGATGCCCCGTTCCTGCTCCAGCTCCATGGAGTCCAGGATCTGCTGGGCATTGCTGCGGTTGTCTACCGCGTTACACTGCTCCAACAACCGGTCCGCCAGGGTGGACTTGCCGTGGTCAATATGGGCAATAATGGAAAAATTCCGAATTTTAGAAAGATCTGTCATAGTTCATACCTCAAATCAGGGCAACGCCCCCATATCTTAGATATTATACCGATTTTTGGAGCAAAACGCAACTGTATGTTTTTGCTCTTTTTCGGGCATACTGACCACCGACACGACAAAATATAAGAAAAAGAAAAAATATTTTCTACAAACCCTTGTCGAACTGCAAAAACCACGCTATAGTCTAGAAAAACATAAAAGGGCAGGTATGATCATTATGGCAAAGAAAACACCCAAAACTCCCGAAGAACAGCAGGCCGCTCTGCAGGCGCTGATCGTCAAGGGCAAAAAAGAAGGCCTCATCCACGCAGAGGATCTGGCCACCGTTCTGGAAGAAATGGATATGTCTCCGGAAAAGATCGAGGAGATTTATGATAAGTTCGATGCAATGAACATCCAGATCGTCAGCAGTGAGCTGGATCTGGACGTGGACGAGGAAGCAGAGCTTCTGCTGACAGACGATCTGGACGGTGACATCGACCTTTCCAATATGGAAGAGGAAGAGCTGGTAGACCCCGTGGGCCTTGCCGCCGAGTACAATCTGGACGACCCGGTGCGTATGTACCTGAAGGAAATCGGTCAGATTCGCCTTCTGTCTGCGGACGAAGAAGTTGTTTTGGCCAAGCGGATCGCCGAGGGCGATCAGTACGCCAAGAACAAGCTGACAGAAGCAAACCTGCGTTTGGTGGTCTCCATCGCCAAGAAATACAGCGGCCGCGGTCTGCACATTCTGGATTTGATTCAGGAGGGCAACACCGGTCTGATCCGCGCTGTAGATAAATTCGACTGGACAAAGGGAAACAAGTTCTCTACATATGCCACCTGGTGGATTCGACAGGCCATCACCCGTGCTATCGCCGACCAGGCCCGGACCATTCGTGTGCCGGTGCATATGGTAGAGGTGATCAACAAGGCCACCCGCTGCAACCGGAAGCTGGTGCAGGAGCTGGGCAAAGAGCCTACCGTTGAGGAGATCGCAAAAGAGCTGGGCCTGCCGGTGGAAAAGATCATCGAGGCCAACCGCACCGCAGCGGACACCCTTTCTCTGGACACCCCGGTGGGCGATGAGGAAGATACCTCCATCGGCTCTTTCGTGGAAGACGAGCGCACCCCCGGTCCGGCAGATGCCACCTCCAACGCTTTGCTTGCCGAAGCCTTGAAGGACATTCTGGACACCCTGACCGAGCGGGAAGCAGATGTGCTGCGTATGCGTTTCGGTATGTATGACGGCCGCACCCACACCTTGGAAGAGGTGGGTCAGATCTTCGGCGTTACCCGTGAGCGTATCCGCCAGATCGAAAACAAGGCTATCCGCAAACTGCGCCACCCCAGCCGCGCCAAAAAAATCAAAGACTTTTATTGCTAAAACAAAAGCACGAGGAAAATCCTCGTGCTTTTTTTATTTGATAAATTGACTGTAGCCTTTGCCGTACTGCACACATTGGGAGACCCGGCTTAAGGTAGCAGAGGAGATGTCCGTCTGGGCGATGACCTGGGAGTAGGTGTTGCCCTCTATCAGCAGCTTTGCGGCATACAGCCGCTCGGCCATATTCTCCACCTCCCGGCGGGTGCAAAGGTCTGCGAACAGATCTGCGCAATCCTGGGCAGATTCCATAGATGCGATCAGCGTTAACAACGCCTGAATTTTTTCGTCCTTATGGTCCATACGCTACCTCTTAAAAGCTTTGGGCGCCGTGTAAAAACGCCTTTGTTTTCTCACTTTGGGGATTGTCAAACACCTGCTCCGGTGTGCCCATCTCCTCGATGACACCGTCGGCCATATAGATCACCACATCGGCCACAGACCGGGCAAATTCCATCTCGTGGGTAACCACAACCATGGTGCTGTCTGCGCTTTTCAGTCCCTTGATGACCCGCAGCACCTCGCCGGTCAGCTCCGGGTCGAGAGCGGAGGTCGGCTCGTCAAAGCACAGCACCTCCGGCTGCATCGCCAATGCCCGGGCGATGGCCACACGCTGCTGCTGGCCGCCGGAAAGCTGATAGGGGTAACTTTCCAGCTTGTCGGAAAGTCCCACCCGCTCCAAAAGGTCTTTGCCCTGCTGCTGCAGCTGCTCCGGTGTACCCTTTTTCAGCAGTGTGGGAGCAAGCAGTACATTTTGCAAGACATTATACTGAGGAAACAGGTTGAAATTCTGGAAAACCAGGCCAAAATGCAGGCGATTTTCCCGAATCTGCTCGTCGGTATATTTCTGTCCCGGAGTAAAGAGGGTCTTGCTGTTTACCAAAATCTGGCCCTCGTCGGGGGTCTCCAAAAAGTTCAGACAGCGCAGCAGTGTGGTTTTGCCGCTGCCGGAGGAGCCGATAATGACCAAAACCTGTCCTTTTTCCAGCGAAAAGCTGACATCCTTCAAAACCTTTGTCTTACCAAAGGATTTCTTAATATTCTTTACTTCAAGTACCGGCATAATCTTAACTCCTGAAATAGCTTAACTTCTTTTCCGCTCTGCCCAGCACAATGGTCAGCAGACCCACAAACAACAGATAGAACACGCCGGTGTAGAACAGCGGCCACACCAGTGCCTTGGTGGCTGCCAGCTCGTTGGCTTGTTTGATAATTTCACAGACCACGATACAGTTGGCAAGGGCGGTGTCCTTAATCAGCGTAATAATCTCATTGGACATAGGCGGTACGATCCGCTGAATGACTTGCTTAAGAACGATCTTGTAAAAGATCTGTCCCTTGGTCAGACCCAGCACATAGCCGGCCTCATACTGTCCCTTGGAAATGCTTTCGATGCCGCCCCGGTAAATTTCGGAAAAGTAGCAGGCATAGTTAATGGTAAAGGCAATGAGCACCGCCGTAATACGGCCTGCATCGGCTACACCGTAGTTGATAAAGAAATACCGGTCCACCTGGGAAAACAGAGGCTTTTGGAACAGCAGACCCGGTACATAATAGATGATGAAGATCTGCAGCATCAGCGGTACGCCCCGGACGATCCATACAATGATCTTGGACAGCGCCTTCAGCGGCTTAAACTTGCTCATAGAGCAAAAAGCGATGGGCAGACCCAGGGGTACACCGCAGATCAGCGTAACCGCAAAGATCAGCAGCGAGATTTGAAAGCCTTCCCACAGAAAGGCCGTAACTTCCATAAATGACATAACAATACTCCATTTTAGTGCAAAACGCAAAATGCAAAACGCAAAACATCGGTGTCGCTCTGCGACATATTTAAATAGTCGGCTCCGCCGACACCTTCACTTTGCACTTTGCACTTTGCACTTTGCATTTTCTTTTATCAACAGACCATTAGGGGGCCATAGGCCCCCTTGGTCGAATGATCTTAATTACTTCTGGTTGCTAAAGTCGGTGATAACAGAGTTCTTAACCTTGGGATACTTTTCAGCCAGCTCTGCGATGGTGCCGTCAGCGGCCAGAGCTTCCAGCTGCTCGTTGACAGCCTTTACCAGGGGGTTGCCCTTCTTGAAGCCGATGGCGTAGAATTCTACATCGCTGGACAGTGCTTCCACGATCTGCAGGTTTGCGTAGTCGCCCTTGCCAACATAGCTCTTGGCCAGCTGCTCATCAACAACTGCGAAATCAGCAGTGCCTGCGTTGACCTCGAAGATGCACTTGGTCTGGACATCGAAAGCCTTGATGTTTGCGCCCTCGAAGGACTTGCCGTAGCTTTCGCCGGCGGAGCCGCCTTCAGCAGCGCCCATCTTGCCCTTCAGGTCAGCAGCGGCAGCGATGCCGGCGTCCTTCTTGGTAACGATAACCTGACGGTTTTCCATGTAGTTGTAGGAGAAGGCGACCTTTTCGGATCTTTGGATGCCGTCGTCGTCAGCGGCGTTGGCGGTGAAGCCGTTCCACACGCAGTCAATGGCATCGGAGTTCAGATCGGTGTACTTGTTTTCCCACTTGATCTCCTGGAACAGGACCTTGTAGCCCAGCTTTGCAAAAACTGCTTCAGCAAGCTCGGTGTCAAAGCCAACCAGCTTGTCGCCGTCAAAGTAGTTCATAGGCTCGTAAATGGTGTAGCCAACAACAGCGATCTTCTGATCCTTCTGCTCGGTGGTCTCAGGGGTATCCGTGTCGGTCTTGCCGGCGGCGCAGCCTGCGAAGCAGGCCAGGGCCATCAATGCGGCCAAAAACAGTGCAATCAACTTTTTCATAATAAACTTTCCTTTCTTGTTTCCCGTAAGGGTTGTTTTTCCCGGTGGCAAGCGGTGCTTTCCGATGCTTGGGAAAGACTTACGGGCCGTCAGCGGTTTTGTTTGATGGCCTCATTATACTTTATCACTTTAGTTTTGTAAAGTGCTTTTTTGCATTTTTTACCACATTTGTATATCTGCACAAAAACCGTCCTTACTTTATCGCTTTACTTTGGTAAAGTGGCACAAACAGACGTACCCGTCTCCCCTGAATATGCCTTTCCGATGTTTGTAATGCTAAATTCTAAATGCTAAATGTCGGTGTCCGCTTTGCGGACTATTTAAATCGTCGCCGAAGGCGACACATTCATTCTGCATTCTGCATTCTGCATTTTGCATTTAAAAAAGCCGCCCGAAGGCGGCTTTTCTTAAAATTGGGGAAGCTTGGCAAAGGCCTTTTCCAGTTCCTCATCGGAGGGGACATAGTCCTCCATCTGTCCGTTGTGGAACTTCTCATAAGCGTACATATCAAAGTAACCGGTACCGGTCAGGCCAAAGACAATGGTCTTCTCCTCCCCGGTTTCCTTGCATTTCAGCGCCTCGTCGATGGCTACCCGGATAGCGTGGGCGCTTTCCGGTGCAGGGAGAATGCCCTCGATCCGGGCAAAGTACTCCGCCGCCTCAAAGACTTTCGTCTGGGGAACGGTCACCGCCTCCATCAAGCCGTCATGATACAGCTGGGAAAGGGTGGCGCTCATACCGTGATATCTTAAGCCGCCGGCGTGGTTGGCGGCGGGAATGAAGCCGCTGCCCAGGGTGTACATCTTCTGCAGGGGGCAGACCTTGCCGGTGTCGCAGTAGTCGTAAACGAACTTGCCCCGGGAAAGGCTGGGGCAGGAGGCCGGCTCTACCGCGATAAACCGGTAGTCCGCTTCGCCCCGGAGCTTCTGGCCCATAAAGGGGGCAATCAAGCCGCCCAGGTTGGAGCCGCCGCCGGCGCAGCCGATGATGATGTCGGCCTTTTCGCCGTATTTATTCAGCGCAGTAAGGGTCTCCAAACCAATGACACTCTGGTGCAGCATTACCTGATTCATCACACTGCCCAGCACATAGCGGTAGCCTTCTGTCTTGGAGGCTACCTCTACCGCCTCGGAAATGGCGCAGCCTAAGCTTCCGGAGGTGCCGGGATGCTCGGCTAAAATCCGCTGACCCACTTCCGTATCCATAGAGGGGGAGGGGGTAACGGATGCACCATAGGTGCGCATTACCTCCCGGCGGAAAGGCTTTTGCTCATAGGAGCATTTAACCATATACACCTTGCAGTCCAGACCGAAGTAGCTACAGCCCATAGAAAGTGCTGTGCCCCACTGGCCGGCGCCGGTCTCGGTGGTAACGCCCTTCAGGCCCTGCTTCTTGGCATAGTAAGCCTGGGCAATGGCGGAATTTAGCTTATGAGAGCCGGAGGTATTGTTGCCCTCAAACTTATAATAGATCTTGGCCGGAGTCTGCAGCTTTTCCTCCAGACAGTAGGCACGGATCAGCGGCGCGGGGCGGTACATCTTATAAAAGTCCCGAATTTCTTCCGGAATCTCGATGTAGGCATTGTCTTCGTCCAGCTCCTGCTTGACCAGCTCCTTGCAGAATACCTGCTCCAATTCCTCCGCGGTCATGGGCTGGAAGGTCTCGGGGTTTAACAGCGGCGCAGGCTTATTGACCATATCCGCCCGGAGGTTATACCAAGCCTTGGGCAATTCTTCCTCGCTTAAGTATATTTTATAAGGTATCTTCTTTTCCATCACTTTTCTCCTTTCGGGGGCAGTAAACAAAAAACCCGCCCCAAGCAATTTGCTGGGACAGGATAAGGCTGGGGGGATCGAACCCCAATCATCTAACCTGCGGTGCCACCCGGCTTGGCGCATTTGCGCCCACTTTGCGCGTACGATCATACGCTGACCTTTCGTAACGGAGTGTCTGCTCCGGCGCACATACTCGTTTCCTTTCTGATTGCCCTTGAAAGTCCATTCAGCCAAAGCCCCTTCACTGCGCTCCCACCATCCGCAGCTCTCTTGGGAAAGAAACAAAAGCCTACTCACTCTTTCGCAACGGTTTTCTCTATTATATGCACCCAAATTCCATTTGTCAACACAATCATTGTCAATTATCCATTATCAATTGTCAATTAAAAAGGCACACCCGAAGGTGTGCCTTTGTGATTACTTTGTGCCGAAAATACGGTCGCCGGCATCGCCCAGACCGGGTACGATGTAGGCATGCTCGTTGAGCTTTTCATCACAGGCAGCCAGATACAGCTCCACATCCGGGTGTGCCTTCTGAACAGCGGCCACGCCCTCGGGGCAACCGATGATGTTCATCATAGTGATGTTCTTGCAGCCGTGCTGCTTCAAAAAGTCGATGGCAGCTACAGCACTGCCGCCGGTAGCCAGCATGGGGTCCACCACGAATACCTGGCGGTTTTCGATATCCTCGGGCAGCTTGCAGTAGTACTCTACAGGCAGATGAGTCTCCGGGTCACGGTACAGACCGATATGACCGATCTTTGCAGAGGGGATCAACTCCACCATTGCGTCCACCATACCCAAACCGGCGCGCAGAATGGGGATAATGGCCAGCTTCTTGCCTGCCAGACGGCGGCACTTTGCCACAGCCACGGGGGTTGCAACCTCCACTTCCTTGGTGGGCAGATTCCGGGTGGCCTCATAGCACATCAGGCCGGAGATCTCGCCGATCAGCTCGCGGAATTCCTTAACGGAGGTGTTTTTGCTGCGCAGGATCGCCAGTTTATGCTGAATCAGAGGATGGTCCAAAACGTGAACATTTGCCATAATATCTATCTCCTTTATTCCCAAAAGGG
>JAGBVD010000016.1 GCA_017630495.1 Oscillospiraceae bacterium | reverse complement strand
TGGCAACGGGAGATCGAACGAAATGCGTTTGTGATCGGTGGTAGCAATTACCACGCGCCGGCACAGAAAGTGGGAGATTTTCTTTCCCACGCAGCTAGCACAGCAGCTGGCTCTGTGCAGCCGACCTATCAGCCCGGTGTGACCTGGTGCGATCTACATCAAGTGCTCCCGAAGAAAATTACAGGTGCGCTGGAAAAAGCGATTCCGGCGCTGGAAGATAACCTGAAGGGCTTTTCTCAGGCGGATGCGGTTTTAACTGCACCGGAAAGTCGCAGTTCCTCCCCAGTGCGGATTTTGCGTGGAGAGGACAAGCAGTCTGTCAGCCTTCGTGGCTTTTATCCAGCCGGAGAGGGCGCTGGGTATGCCGGCGGCATTATGTCTGCCGCCATTGACGGTATGCTTTGTGCGGAGGCGCTGATTGAAAATTTATAAAATAAACACCGTCGGCTCAGCCGGCGGTGTTTGTGTATATTAGGATCAATAAAATCGTCTGAATAACAAATATAATTGGAACCCCGATGGAAAATTGCGGGTGCTTTGTTTTGTGACGAACTGTATGCATTGCTAACAGACAGCCGAAACTTCCTCCCACAAGCGCTACGCCCAACAGGGTTTTCTCCGGGATGCGCCAACGGTTTTTTACTGCTTTTCTTTTATCTATAAGCATAAGCATAAAGGCTAGCGCATTGATTATTAGCAGATATATCAATAATGGCTTCATAGGAAATTCCTTTCGGGAGGTTATAAAATGAAAAGAATTTTGGCAGGTGTGCTGCTGGCTGTTTTCCTGACCGGCTGCAGTGCGCAGAAAACAATGGAAACGATTTCCGATGTACTGGATGCTTCCGCTACAGCAAAGGTTCAGCAGGTGCAGCTGTCGCTGCCGGAGGATGCGGCACTGGCTACATTGGAAAATGAGGATGCAGGCAAGCTGTACTTGTGTGACGGATACGCTGTTGCGGTGCAAACGATGCAATCCGGTGACCTGGGAAGAACATTCAAGCAAACGACCGGTTTTTCCAGAGAACAGCTGACGGTAATCACGACACAAAAAGATGGGTTTACCCGTTATGATTGCGCCTGGAGCGCGGTAGGTGAAGGGGGAGACCAGACCTGCCGGGGTGTCGTTTTGGATGACGGTTATTATCACTATGTAATCACCGTGATGGCAGATGCAGATATGGCCGGTCAGTTAGCTTCTGATTGGCAGCGCCTTTTGGATTCAGCAACACTGGTTAGTACTGATTAAGAGCCTCCTGGCAGAGCGCTTTGCAATCGTCAATGACAGATTGCGGGTAAATGACCTTTGCTTTCTCGCCAAAGCCGATTACCCAGCTTAAAAACATAGGGGATACGGCTACAGAAACAGTGAATGTGAAATGATCCTCACCGTCAGGAATGAGCATGGTGTCTTTGCCAAAGCGGTCAACAACCACATTGATCAGTTCCCTGTGGAAGCGCAGTTTTACATTCACTTTATCGCCGGCAAACATTTGGAACAGCCGGTTTGCGTGATCGCTCAGGGCTTTACCGGAAAGCTCCGGGCAGGGGATTCGGGCCTGCTCGGCCAAGTGAATGTCGGTCATTCTGTCGACACGATAAGAAGTGATACCATGGCGATCAGAATAGGCAAGCAAATAACAGTTTTCGTTATCCTGGCAAAGTCCGTAAGGACTTGCCAGGTATTCTTTTTCTCTGTAGCGGCGCTTGCCACCCAGATCCCAATCAAAATAGCGGAAGGTAATTTGCTTGTTGGTGGTAATAGCTTCCTGGATAGTGTCCACATTGTAATAGATGGTCTCATTCATACTCTTGACCCGGCCGGACACCAGGACGTTTCGCTTCATCAGAGTGGCATCGTGTTCATTGCATTGAGTGCAGAGCTTTTCAATCAGCTCCCGGGACTTCTTCTCGGTGAGATAACGGCTGGAAAGCACTGCATCGATCAGCAGTTTCAGTTCCGGCAATTCGAAATTTCTGGAGGCAATATAATAGCCGCCGTTTTTGCCGGGGATGGAAATGATGTCGATACCGTATTCTTGAAGGGCAGCGATATCAGAGTAGATGGTTTTTCTGTCGCAGGAGATCCGGTGATCTCTGTCCAGCATAGAAATCAGTTCGTTGGCATTGATAGGATTGTCTTCGTAGGAATTGCGTTCCAGGTAATCCAGAATGTGAAAAATTTTTAATTTTTGGTTGTCGGATTTGGGCATAAATCAATCCTCCGTACAGTGTTTAATATTTCTTATTTGCATTATATCATAAAATGTCATTTCGTGGGAATGAAAAATTGATTTTTTTGAGAAAATGTGATATTGTAATGAGCAAAGGAGTGATCGGTATGCTTTATGTCGGATGTCATTTATCTGCCAGCGGCGGAAACCTGGAAATGGTCCGTACTGCAGAATCTATTGGCGCCAATACATTTGCCTTTTTTACCCGCAATCCCCGGGGCAGTCAAGCCAGAAAAGAGGATCCGGAAGATTGTGCAAAAGCGGTGGAGGCCCTGAAGGCGGGAAGCTTTGGCCCGTTGGTAGCGCACGGCGCCTATACTATGAATTTGTGCACGGCACAGCCGGAAGCCCGGGAATTTGCGGCAAGTATTTTGTGCGATGATCTGCGTCGTATGGCGGCTTTGCCCGGTAACTATTATAACTTTCATCCGGGTAGCCATGTGGGACAAGGCACAGATGTGGGCATCGCACAAATTTGCGATGCGCTGAAGAAGGCTTTGGCTCCCGGGTATCCGGTTACAGTCCTGCTGGAAACCATGGCCGGTAAGGGCAGCGAGATCGGCGGTCGCTTTGAAGAGCTAAAGGCAATTATAGACGGTGTCGGCGATGATAGTGTCGGTGTGTGCCTGGACACCTGCCATGTGCATGATGCCGGCTATGATGTGGTCAATGATCTGGACGGTGTATTGGCGGAGTTTGATCGGGTGATCGGCTTGGACAAGCTAAAGGCACTGCATGTAAACGATTCCAAGAATCCCTTTGAAAGCCACAAAGACCGCCACGAGATTTTAGGCGAGGGCAGCCTGGGCGTAAGTGCCTTTGCAAGAATTGTCAATCATCCGGTGCTTGGTAAGCTGCCGATGATTTTGGAAACACCCAATGAATTGCCGGGTTACGCAAAAGAAATTGCTCTGCTGCGGCAGCTGGCAGGGGAGTAATTTAGAATTCAGATGATAAAGGAGGTGGCAGTATGAATATCTTTTTAGCATCAATTTTGGATGCACCAGAGCAGTATGTAAATGTATTTATGGGATTGCTGCGGTGGGTCGCACCGGTGCTGGTGTTTGTGCTGCTGCTTCGCTGCATTATGCCGTTGATGACATTTCGCAGAGAGCCGGAGATTTGGGCTTGGCTGCGATTTTCGGATGATAAACAGCTGCCGGTTACCCACTGGGAGAATGTGATCGGCAGAAGCAAAAACAGCGACATTGTAATTGACTTTCCCACAGTTTCCCGTAATCACGCGGTCTTGACCCGTTACGATGACGGCAGCTGGACAATTTCCGATGTTGGCGCGAAGGATGGAGTGCGTGTCAATGGTAAGCGTGTGCGAATCCGCGCATTGAAACCGGAAGATGTGATTTGCATTGGCGGTGTGGAGATGGTGCTGCAGCCGATTTCTGCAAAACAAGAACAGAAGCTGGCCCAGCTTCGCACAAAGGGCGCCACCGTATTTTCCAGTTTTTTCAATGTGCTGTTGCTCTCGGTTTTCCAAATTCTTTGCGCTATGGCTTTTCTGTTGGGGAATGGTACGGAAAATGCGGTAAATGTCTTTTTGGGCTTTGGCGGCATTATGGCTTCTCAATGGCTGCTGCTGCTTTTCTATATTTGTATTCGCAGGACCTCCTTTGAGGTGGAGACCGTCGCGTTCTTTCTGTGCACAATGGGTATGGCAGTCATTGCAACCATTGATCCGGCTGAGACACTCAAACAACTGATTGCAATGATATTGGGCATCGCTCTGTTTTTAATGGTTGGATGGTCTTTGCGGGATTTGGAGAGAGCCAAAACCTTCCGCTATGTGGCTGCTGCCTGCGGCATCGGCTTTTTGCTGATTACCCTTGTGTTTGGTACTACCTATTACGGCGCGAAAAACTGGCTGGTAATTGGATCTTTGTCTTTGCAGCCTTCGGAGCTGACTAAGGTTTGTTTTGTCTTTGTTGGCGCTTCTGCTATGGACAGAATTATGACCAAGCGAAATTTGATTTTGTTTATTGGTTACTCTATTGCCATTTGCGGATGCCTGGCATTGATGAACGACTTTGGTACGGCACTGATCTTCTTTACAACATTCCTGGTGATCGCATATATGCGCTCCGGAAGTATTGGTACCATTGCGCTGGCATTGACAGCACTGGGCTTTGCCGGTGTCGTTGCGCTTAGGATCGCGCCCCACGCTTTGCAAAGATTCAGCTCCTGGCGGCATATCTGGGAAGTGCCTTTCGATGCCGGTTATCAACAGACGAAGGCGCTGATGTGTATGGCATCCGGTGGTTTTATGGGCTTGGGTCCTGGCAGAGGCTGGATGAAAAATCTATTTGCTGCGGATTCGGATGTTGCGATTGCTACAGTTACGGAAGAATGGGGCCTGATCATGCTTGTTATGATCGTGCTGTGCATTGTGGCTCTTGCGGTGTTTGCTGTTCGTTCTGCATCTGTGGGGCGCAGTAGCTTTTACACAATTGGAGCTTGCACAGCGGCAAGCGTGCTGCTGGTCCAGGTGATACTGAACACACTTGGCACTGTGGACATCCTGCCGCTGACCGGTGTTACATTTCCGTTCTTGTCCAACGGCGGTTCCAGTATGATTTGCGCATGGGGACTGCTTGCCTTCATTAAAGCGGCGGACACCCGGCAGAATGCCAGCTTTGCGGTTCGCCTTGTAAAGAAGGGAGGACTGGAGGATGAATAGAGTTGCCGGACGGGCCGGTATCACGTTGCTCCTTGTTTTATTGCTTTTGGTTGGCTTTGTGCTGTTTTTGTTTGAGTATGTGATTAAGGCGGAGGACTGGGTTGTTTTTGACGGCTCGCCGCATGTGTATTCCGGTGGCAATATTGGCTGTGGCACGGTAGTGGACCGGGATAATATTCTGCTGCTGGATATGAATGGTCAGCGGAAGTATTCTTCACTGGAAGAATTGCGTTTAAGCACTGTGCACTGGTTGGGCGACCGAAAGGGAAGTATCAACGCTCCGGCATTGCCTGCATATGCATCTGAGTTGGTGGGTTTTGATCTGCTCAGCGGTGTGTATTCTTACGGCAAAACCGGCGGTGTTGCACAACTGACGTTGTCTGCAGATGTCCAAACTGCAGCACTAAAGGCAATGGGTAAATATAAGGGAACGATCGGTGTATACAATTATAAAACCGGTGAGCTTCTTTGTGCGGTGACGACCCCGACCTATGACCCGGATAATATCCCGGATCTGGAAAAGGATAAAGACGGCAAGTACGAAGGTTTGTATGTGAATCGGTTTACCCAATCCAGCTATACACCCGGTTCGATTTTTAAAATCGTGACCCTTTCTGCTGCTCTCGAGACAATTCCCGATATCCAGAAGCAGAAATTTGTTTGTCGTGGTAGTTACAAAATCGGCGCAGATGAAATTACTTGCGAGGATAAACATTGGACACAGGATCTGAAATCAGCGTTTAAAAACTCCTGCAATGTTGCTTTTGCCCAAATTGCCGAGCAAATCGGAGGGGAGACGCTTCAAAAATACGCCCGGCAGTTCCAGATTACAGACAGTGTCCAGTTTGACGGCATTACAACCGTTGAGGGAAATTTTGAGGTTGCAGACACGGATTCGGTCAATGTTGCCTGGGGCAGTATCGGACAGTTTACTGACCAAATCAACCCCTGCACATTTATGACATTTATGGGCGCCATCGCCAACGGCGGAAGAGGCGTCTATCCCTATGTGATCGACAATATCAGTGTGGATGGATTGAAGACCTATCATGCAAAAGCGAATACAAATGACCGGATTATGTCTGCCAATACTGCGAAGATCGTGCAGAAGTATCTGGCTTTTAATGTGACAGAAAACTATGGCAGTGAGAATTTCCCCGGCTTAACTGTATGCGCAAAGACGGGAACTGCAGAAGTAGGCGGCGGTGAAAAACCGAACGCAATGCTCACTGGATATGTGGCGGATGAGGAATATCCGTTGGCATTTATTGTTGCCGTTGAAAACGGCGGTTATGGAAAGAGCGTTTGCGTGCCGATCCTTTCTGAGGTGCTTGCTGCTTGCAAGAAAGCTATGGATAGCTGATCTGTTGACAAAAGACCGATTGACCCGAAAATGATGATAGAAGGAGCACTGCTTTTGCAGTGCTCCTTCGCTTTTTTCGACAGGGAAGCGCATTGCGGCAGAATGCTGTTGTGCTTTTGCACGAAAAAGGAATTTTGCACCGGTAGTTTTTGTGAATTCTATAGAAAAGCACGTATTTTTGCAAATAATGTATTTTTGCGGTTGACAAATGTACACCGTAGAGATACAATACAGAAAACGATTATGAACACTCGCCAGAGTTTTCAATGAGTACATTTCTGACAAACGCTTCATGGTCAAAAAATGAAAGGAAGATTCTATTATGAAAAAATTTCTCGCATTTTTGATGGCTGCTATGATGGTAGTCGGCGTCTTTGCCGGTTGCGCACCTGCTGATGGCGGTGGTGACGGTGAGTTTGTTATTGGTATGTCCGGTCCTCTTACCGGTGCAGCAGCTGTTTATGGCGTTGCCGTGCAGAATGCCGCACAGATGGCTGTGGATGAGATCAACGCAGCCGGTGGCCTGAATGGTTACAAGTTTAAGTTGGTTGCTACCGACGATCAGCACGATCCCACCAAGGTCGCAACAAACTATGCAACTTTGCTGGAAAAGGGCGTCCATGTATCTCTGGGTACTGTTACCACCAAGCCCGGTCTGGAGTTTAAGAATCTGTCCAAGCAGGACAACCTGTTCTTCCTGACTCCCTCTGCTTCCGGTGACGATATCCCCGAGTTTGAAAATGGCTATCAGATGTGCTTTGCTGATGGTGACCAGGGTAAGGTTGCCGCAGAATACATTAACACCCTTGGCCTTAAGAAGATCGGTGTATTCTTCAAGTCTGACGATCCGTACTCCGATGGCATCTACAAGAACTTTACAGCCAATTTGAGCAAGGATATCACTGTTGTCGAGACCCAGTTCACAGATGCAAACGCAACTGACTTCTCTGCACAAATCTCTCAGCTGAAGGATTGTTCCTTCATCTTTATGCCTATCTACTACCAGCCTGCGGCTATCTTTATGAAGCAGGCTAAGGATAGCATGGCAGCAAATGCTATCTACTACGGCTGCGACGGCTTTGACGGTCTGGCAGGCGAGATGGATCTGAGCACCATTACTCAGGAAGTTTCTATGCTGAGCCATTTCGATGCTAACTCCACCGAGGGCAAGGCTGCGGAATTCATCAAGAAGTACACCGAAAAGTATGATACAAAGACTCTGAACCAGTTCGGCGCTTCTGCTTATGACTGTGTTTACGCTCTTTACAATGCTATGAGCGACCTGATCAAGGAGGGTAAGGAAATTACTCCGGATATCTCTGCTTCTGATCTGTGTGATCTGCTGAAGGCTAAGTTTAGCGGCGGCTTTAGCTTTGCTGAGGGTGCTACCGGTTCCAACATTACCTGGTATGAGACCGGTAAGGTTAACAAGATTGCTACCAAGTATACCCTGAAGGAAGCTAATTAATATTTAGAATACAGATTTGCCGACGATTTTTGTCGTCGGCAAATCGTGCGTTATTCAATAAAAAGGTTTGATTGTATGAAATTTCTGGAAACATTGTTAAACGGACTCAGCGCGGGCAGTACCTATGCTATGATCGCGTTGGGTTATACGATGGTTTATGGCATCGCCAAAATGCTTAATTTTGCCCATGGTGATGTGATTATGGTGGGTGGCTACACATTGTTTATTGCTTCTACAATGATGGGTGTGAGCCCTCTGCTGGCACTGCTGTTTGCGATCGTTTTTTGTGCGCTGATCGGTGTCACCATCGAAAAACTGGCCTACAAGCCCCTCCGGGGTGCGTCCCCGTTGGCGGTTTTGATTACGGCCATCGGTATGAGTAAGCTGCTTCAGTCCCTGGCGCAGATCGTCTTTGGCTCCGCTACACAGCCGGTGGACCTGCTGGATTTGGGAAGTGTATCCATCGGATCGCTGAATGTTTCGATGTACACTGTGATCACATTACTGTGCTCTGCTGTGATTATGATTTCCCTGAGCCTGTTCGTGAAATATACCCGTACCGGCCGCGCTATGATCGCAGTGTCGGAGGATAAAAGCGCTGCTCAGTTGATGGGCATCAATGTAAACTTTATTATCACCATTACCTTTGCTATTGGCTCTGCTTTGGCAGCTTTTGCCGGCTTCTTTATGGTACTTAAGACATTCAATGTAGAACCCAGTATGGGTGCTATGCCTGGTATCAAAGCCTTTACCGCAGCAGTTATCGGTGGTATTGGCTCTATTCCCGGCGCTATGCTGGGCGGTATTTTGATGGGTGTTGTAGAAGCATTTGCCCAGACAAGCCCTGTGATGGCCCCGTATACCGATGCTATTGAGTTTTCAATCTTGATCGTAATTTTGCTGGTGCGCCCCTCCGGCATTTTGGGTAAGAAGAGGAGGGAGAAGGTATGATGAAAAATGCGAAGTGGAAGCAGTATGTGACATATCTTGTCTTAATTTGCTGCACTGTTGTATTTACAGTTCTTGGCAGTATGAAACAGCTGCCCTTCTCCACGTTGCTGCAGCTGGAAAGCGCGACCATTGCTATGATTTTGGCTGCATCTTTGTGCCTGGTCGTTGGCTTCCTGGGTGAATTGTCCCTGGGTCATGCCGGTTTTATGTGCGTTGGCGCTTTTATTGGCGGCAAGTTGTCTGTGATCCTTACGGACAGTGGCGCGTATGGCGGAAATGAACTGCTGATTATGTTGGTTTGCCTGGTTGTCGGTGGTATTGCAGCCGCCATTTGCGGTGTAATTATTGGTTTGCCGGCCTTGCGTTTAAGAGGTGACTATCTGGCAATCGTGACGCTTGCATTTGGTGAGATCGTTCGCTCACTGTTTCGTAATGCGCCTGCGGAGATGTTCGGCGGCACTTTGGCAATGAGCACACCCCGTTATGACCGTAACAGCTTGTTCATCATTGGCTTTATTTTAGTTCTGATCACTGTGGTCATTATTCAGAACTTTATTCGCTCCAAGCATGGCCGCGCGGTTACCTCTATCCGTGACAGTGAGATTGCTGCCCGGGCTACCGGTATCAATGTGACAAAGTATAAGCTGATGGTATTTACCCTGTCTGCGTTCTTTGCCGGTATTGCCGGTGTTCTGTTTAGCTACAGCCAGTTTAGTGTGGACTCCAAAAAGTTTGACTATAACTATTCTATCCAGATCCTTGTCATGGTTGTTTTGGGTGGCATGGGTAATATTGGTGGTAGTTTGATTGCAGCAACGGCTGTGGTTGTTCTGGACACCTTCCTGCAAAAGCAGCTTACCGGTAATTTGGCAGTGCTGAAGGATATGCTGTATGCGCTGGTTTTGATTGGATTGATCGTTTACAGAAATGCTCCTGCACTGGCAGGTTTCCGGGAAAAAGTCAGCATTAAGAATTTGATGCGGAATTTGAGCAAACACAATCCTGCCAAAATCCATGATGATGAAGCAAAATGGGATCGTGTTCCCACAAAGATCCATATTGATGAAGTGCTGTCCGTTGATGTCCAGTCCAAATCTCCCTACACCCCTGACAAGCAGTGGAAGGAGGAAGAATGATGGCACAGACAGTATTAAAAATTGAAAACCTCGGCATTTCCTTTGGTGGCCTGAAAGCTGTGCAAGACCTGAATCTGGAGATTAAGGAAAAGCAGCTATATGGCTTGGTTGGTCCCAACGGTGCCGGCAAGACTACCGTGTTTAATATGATTACCGGTGTCTATAAGCCTACGACCGGTTCCTTCTATCTCAATGGGGAGAATCTGACCGGCAAGAGCCAGGAAACCATCAATCATAAGGGCATTGCCCGTACTTTCCAGAATATCCGTTTGTTTAACAATATGACGGTGATTCGCAATGTTATGGTTGGCTTGCACAACCAGCCGGAGTATAAGTGCGGCTTGTTTACCAGTTTGTTCCGCCTGCCTCGTCATTTTAAGGTGGAAAAAGAAATGCGCCAGAGAGCGAAGGAAATCCTGGATGTTGTTGGTCTGCTGGAAGAACGAAATAACCTGGCTTGTAATTTGCCTTACGGCAAACAACGCAAATTGGAGATTGCAAGAGCCTTGGCGACAAACCCCAAGCTGCTGTGCCTGGATGAGCCGGCTGCCGGTATGAATCCCCAGGAAACCCAGGAATTGATGGACATTATCCGCACGATCCGTGAGCAGTTTAATGTAACAATTTTGCTGATCGAGCACGATATGAAATTTGTATCGGGCTTGTGCGATGAATTGACAGTTCTGAACTTTGGTACTGTGCTGGCCCAGGGTGAAACCAAGGCTGCGCTGCAGGATCCCGAGGTTATCAGAGCATACATCGGAGGATAACCCTATGGCATTGTTAGAAGTAAATAATTTGGAAGTTTACTATGGCGTAATTTGCGCGCTGAAGGGTATCAGCTTCGAGGTCAATGAGGGCGAGATTGTGGCATTGATCGGTGCTAACGGCGCAGGTAAAACCACGATGATGCAGAGTGTTGTGGGCTTGATTCCCAAGAAGGGCGGCACAGTAACCTTTGACGGCCGCGACATTACAAAAACCCCTGGCCATAAGATTGTAAACCTGGGTATGACCCAGGTGCCTGAGGGCCGTCGGATCTTCCAGGAACTGACGGTTTATGAAAACCTGATGATGGGTGCCTACACAAAAAATGACAAGAAGCAGTTTAATGATGACCTGGAAAGAATGTTTGAACTGTTCCCCAGACTGAAGGAGCGACGCAATCAGATCGCCGGCACACTTTCCGGCGGCGAACAGCAGATGCTGGCTATGAGTCGCGCGCTGATGAGCAATCCGAAGCTTCTGATGCTGGACGAGCCTTCTATGGGCTTGGCTCCCATTTTGGTTGATCAGATTTTTGACATTATCAAGGAACTGCATAAAGCCGGAACAACGATCTTACTGGTTGAACAGAACGCCAATAAGGCACTGCAAATTGCAGATCGCGCCTATGTATTGGAAACCGGCAAGATCACATTCAGTGGTACCGGCAAAGAATTGGCTACCAGTGACGAGGTCCGAAAAGCCTATCTGGGCGGTTAAAATCATAACACCTCCTGCATACAATGTGCAGGGGGTGTTTTTATGTGCCGGAACAATCAATTTTGGGGTGGCCTCATCGGGGCATTTGGCTTGGGTGTTTTGATTGGTATATGGATTGAGGGAGGATTCCTTGCCCATTGCTTTGGCTTTGGATTGATTATCTGCGGATTTTGTGTGGGCAAAAAAAGGTAGGCATATACTTGTCCTTTCGTGAATATAATGCAGTAACATAGTGGGAGTTATCCCAAAGGAGTGATTCACTTGGAACTGCAGTTTCATAAAACTATAATTTCTTGTATGCAACCACTTACTCAGGAGGTCCAAAACCAAGAACTCACGCAAGAGATTCGGCTGACGGATGAAATGCCGGACATCGGTAAAGTTCTGGGCTGCTGGGGTCAGCTACTTGTCAGGAGCAAGGAATGGCGAACAGGGAGCATCGGCGCATCCGGTGGCATTATGGCTTGGGTACTGTACGCACCGGAAGATGGTGGACTGCCACAAAGCGTTGCTACCTGGATTCCGTTTCAGATGAAATGGGATATCCCGGAAACCCAGAGAGACGGCACAATCCAAATGCATGCGCTGCTGCGCGGAATGGATGCGAGAAGCGTTTCTGCCAGAAAGATTATGGTGCGTGCCGGTGTGGGTATTATGGCAGAGGCGATGATACCTTGTGAGGTGGAAATCTGCCAGCCTTCAGAAATTCCGGAGGATGTACATTTACTGAAAAATACATATCCTATCCGGATTCCTACGGAAACCGGAGAAAAGGCATTTGTCATTGACGAATCCATTTCCTTGCCGGAATCTGTCAGCGCCATACAGCGGCTGATCCGTTATGAATTGATTCCGGAGATCATGGAACTAAAAGTGATCGCGGATAAGGTTGTATTCCGAGGCACTGCAAAACTGCACATACTGTATTTGGCATCTGATGGTAAGATTAGAGCTTGGGATACGGAATTGCCTTTCTCTCAATACGCACAGCTGGACACAGAACATGAAGATGACAGTACCGCAAAGATCAGCTTTGCGATAACGAATCTGGAATTGGAGCAAGGGGAAGAGGAAAATCTGCATTTGAAGGCAGGAATCTTGGCCCAATATGTGATTTTTGATCAAAGGACAATGGAGTTAACAGAGGATGCTTACTGTATCAATCGTGATTTGATGCCTCAATATGCGCAGGTGCTTGTCCCTGCGCAGCTGGATAGTCAAACGGAAACCGTGATGGCGCGTCAAATTGCACCCATGGAAGGCGTTATGGCTGTGGATTTATCTTTTCACCTCGACCATCCTCGCTTATATAAAGAGAATGATGGAGTGTCCGGCGAAATGGTAGGTATGTTCCAGCTGCTTTACTATGACGAGAATGACGCGTTAAACAGTGGCGTCTACCGGTGGGAGGAAAACTGGACAATGGACGCATCCGGGGATGCAAAGATTGCAGCGGTGATGCGACCTGCTGGACAGATTCAAACATCTTTCTCCGGGGAAGGCGCGGTTATGGAATGTGCGTTACAAAGAGAGATAACCGCTATGTCCGGCCGGGCGCTTTCAATGATCTCCGGGCTGTCGTTAGGGGACAGTAAGGAACCGGATGTCAATCGCCCCAGTTTGATCTTGCGCAGAGCAGGGGAGAAATCTTTGTGGGAAATGGCAAAGGATGCTGGCTCTACGGTGGATGCAATCCGAAAAGCCAATAACTTACAGCAGGAACCGGACAGTAATCAAATATTGATTATTCCGGTTTCATAAATGCATAGAATAAGCCGCCGCTGCGTGGGAGATACGCAGCGGCGGCTTTGGCGGTTTGTCGCATTCGGGGAGAATGTCCGCCTGTATATACAATAGCGTTAAACTAAATGCGTAAACAAGAGAAAACTGTCGAGGATAAAGATTATTTTGTCTTGTTTTTAACTATACCCGGTGGTATAATATAAGGGAAATTTTAACCGGGAAGGTGTATGATAATGACAAAAATTGATATTTTCTCCGGCTTTTTAGGTGCCGGTAAAACCACATTGATTAAGAAAATGATCTCTGAAAGCTACAAGGGCCAAAAATTGGTGCTGATCGAAAATGAATTTGGAGAAATCGGCATCGATGGCGGATTTTTGCAGGAGGCAGGCATCAATATCACAGAGATGAACAGCGGATGTATTTGCTGTAGCCTTGTGGGTGATTTCAGCAAGGCCTTGACACAGGTGATTGAGGAATACCACCCTGACCGAATCCTGATCGAGCCTTCCGGTGTGGGCAAATTGTCTGATGTGATTGGCGCTGTGCAGAAGGTTACAAATCAGGATGTGACACTTGGCTTTACGGTTGCTGTGGCGGATGCCGGCAAAGTAAAGGTGTATATGAAGAACTTTGGCGAGTTCTATAACAATCAGATCGAAACTGCGTCTACCATCATTCTCTCCCGCACAGATGCAATTTCCCAGGAAAAGCTGGATGCGGCTGTCGCAATGCTTCGTGAACATAATGAAAAGGCCACCATTGTAACAACTCCCTGGGATGCGTTGACCGGTGAGCAAATTTTAGAGGCTATGGAGGGCCATAACTCTCTGGCAGCAGAAATGGAAGCACTTATGCAGGAGCATCACCATCACGAACATTGCTGCTGTGGCCACCATGAGCATCACGACCACGACCATGAATGCTGCGGCCACCATGAACATCACGACCACGACCATGAATGCTGTGGCCACCATGAACATCACGACCACGACCACGAGTGCTGTGGCCACCATGAACATCATGACCACGACCATGAGTGCTGTGGCCACCATGAACATCACGAGCACCACGAACATTGTTCTTGCGGTCATGATCATCACGATCACCATGCGGACGAAGTGTTCACTTCCTGGGGTGTGGAAACCACAAAGAAATTTACAATTCAAGCCATTGAACAGGCGCTGAAAAAGCTGGATTCCCGGGAATACGGTTTTGTTCTTCGCGCGAAGGGTATTGTTGCCGGTGAGGATGGCCAGTGGATTCATTTCGACTATGTTCCCGGTGAAGCCGATGTTCGTACCGGCAGTGCCGCGATTATTGGTAAACTTTGCGTGATCGGTTTGGAACTGGAAAGCGCCGATGTTGCAAATCTTTTTGGAGTGTAAGATATGACACAGATTCCCGTGTATGTCTTTACCGGATTTTTAGATTCCGGCAAGACAAAGTTTATTCAGGAAACATTGGAAGACCCACGGTTCAATTCCGGAGAGAGGACACTACTTCTGGTTTTTGAAGAGGGAGAGGAAGAGTATGACTTTTCTACCTATCCCCATCAAAATGTCTATATGGAGATCTTGGACCAACAGACAGTTACTGCCAAACAGCTGCAGTCTCTTGCCAAGAAATACAAGGCCCAGCGCGTCGTCGCAGAACTGAATGGTATGCAGCTGGTAGGTGACCTCTATAGCCGTTTCCCCCAGGAGTGGGAAATTGCCCAGGAGGTAATGTTTGCTGACAGTACCACATTTATGACCTACAATGCCAATATGCGCAATTTGGTAATGGACAAGCTGGTGGGCGGCCAGATGGTGGTGTTTAACCGCCTGAAGCCGGGTGAGGACTATATGCCACTGCACAAGCTTGTACGGGCCGCTAATCGGCGCATAGACATCATGTATGAATTTACAGACGGGACTTCTGTTTTTGACGATACAGAGGATCCCTTGCCCTTTGACATCAATGCTCCGGTGATCGAGATCCAGGATGACGATTATGCCCTATGGTATCGGGATATCACAGAAGAACCGGAAAAATATGATGGAAAAACCGTAGTCTTTAAAGCGCAGGTGGCAAAGCTTCGCAGACATAACGAGGGTATGTTTGCTCCCGGACGATTTGTTATGACCTGCTGTGCTGATGATATTCAGTTCTGTGGCATTCCCTGTAAATATGAAGACAGTGCAAATCTGGACCCCAGAAGCTGGCTGATGGTCAAAGCTGGCATTACAGCCCAGAGTCATCCGTTATATGGCGGTAATATTGGCCCTGTGCTTACAGCAATTTCCGTTACGCCGGCTGCCCCGGCTGTGGAGGATGTTGCTACCTTCTAATGGTTTGAAGGAGGAGAGCGTATGTATAAGCCCCTTGCGGACCTGCTGCGTCCGCAGACCCTGGACGACGTTTTTGGCCAGGAGCATATTCTCGGCAAAGATGCGATTTTGCGACGCATTGTAGATTCCGGCAATATTCCCAATATGATTTTCTACGGTCCCAGCGGTACGGGAAAAACTACAGTGGCAAATATCATTGCCAAGCAGACTAACCGCACGCTGTATCAGCTGAATGCGACAACCGCTTCTACAGCGGATATCAAGAATATTGTTGCCCAGCTGGATACATTTATGGCACCCAATGGCGTCCTGCTGTATCTGGACGAGATCCAGTCTTTTAACAAGAAGCAGCAGCAATCTTTGCTGGAGCACATTGAAAACGGTAAGATCACACTGATTGCCTCCACAACGGAGAATCCGTATTTTTATGTGTTTAATGCAATTTTAAGCCGTAGCACAGTGTTTGAGTTTAAGCAGATTTCTGCGGAGGCGGCATTGCAGGCGGTAAAACGAGCTGTTTCTTTTTTGGAAGAACGGACTGCGTTGAAAGCAAAGCCGGCAGAAGGCGCGTTGGAATACATCGCAGGTGCTTGCGGCGGCGATTTGCGCAAGGCGATGAATGCTGTAGAGGTATTGTTCACTGCCGGGCGACCGGACGGGCAGGAGCTGGTTCTCAGTCTGGAGGATGCCAAAGCGGTGACCCAAAAGAGTGCTATGCGTGCTGACCGGGATGGTGACAACTTCTACGATTTGCTTTCAGCCCTGCAGAAATCCATTCGCGGTTCTGACCCGGATGCTGCAGTACACTATCTTGCACGGCTCCTGGAGGCAGGACAGATGCAGGCGGCGTGCCGCCGATTGATGGTGATTGCTTGTGAGGATGTGGGCCTTGCCTATCCTATGATCATACCCATTGTCAAATCCTGCGTGGATGCAGCCTTGATGCTGGGTATGCCGGAAGCCAGAATTCCTTTAGGTGATGCGGCTGTTTTGATGGCAACCTCACCCAAATCCAACACCGGCCATATTGCGTTGGATGCGGCATTGGCAGATGTGCAAAAGGGTAAGACCGGCGATTTTCCAAGGCATTTACAAAATGTCCATGTAGACACTTATACACAGGAGCGCGAGCAAGGATACCAATATCCACATAATTTCCCCGGTCGTTGGGTCAAACAGCAATATTTGCCGGACGAATTGGTAGGCACCCGGTATTACACTTACGGAGAAAACAAGCTGGAGCAAGCTGCAAAGCAGTACTGGGATGCAATCAAGGGGGAAAAGTAATGGATATTCGTTTGGGCGATATTTTGATTATGAAAAAACCCCATCCTTGCGGTGAGAAAAAATGGTTGGTATTGCGAACCGGCGCAGATTTTCGCCTGCGTTGTCTTGGGTGCGGCCATGAGGTGATGACACCTCGTTTCAAAGCAGAGAAAAATATCCGCTCTGTGCAGCGGGAAGAAAACATATCGACAGATTCAAGCGGCAGCTGATATATTCAGCTGCCGCAATTTTTATTTTTCGGAAGAGTGAGGAAGAAGCAGGTGAAGACCGGGGCGATTTCTGATAGAAAACATGCTCAAGAAACTGACGCATTTTTTTGCACAAAGCAGATATACTCAAGGCACATTCTTTTCGGGAGGTGCTTTCATTGGTCGTATATCTGGATGTGGTGATACTACTGAATTTTCTGGTGGATTTCCTTTTGCTGCTAGGCACAAACCGACTTTGCGGTTACTATCCGGGATTCGGAAGAACTGCATTGGCTGCTGTGGTAGGAGGATTATATGCCGGGACATGCCTGCTGCCTGGATTTCATTTTTTGGCAAACACATTATGGCGTGTAGTTAGCCTTTGCATCATCTCGTGGTTGGCTTTTGGCTTCTCCAAAAGTGCGCTGCGCAGAGGCGCGGTATTTGTCTTGCTTAGTATGGCCTTGGGTGGTGTTTGCCTAGGACTTGGTGATGACGGCATCTGGTCTGTAGTGCTTGCGGCGGCAGCGATTTCTGTGATTTGCTTTATCGGATTTCGGGAGAAAATTGGCAGCACATCATTTGTTCCGGTGGTACTGCGCTATGGTGCGAATCAGGTGCACATTACAGCTCTGAAAGATAGTGGGAATCAACTGAAAGATCCACTTACCGGCAATCCTGTGCTGGTGGTGGCCGCAGATGTTGCAGAAAGACTAACCGGCCTGACACAGCAACAGCTTTCCAAACCCTCTGAAGCTGTTCTGACAGCCAAAGTGCCGGGCCTTAGATTGATTCCGTACCATACTGTCGGCAGCCCTAACGGTATGCTGCTGGGGCTGCGAATGCAGGATGTAAAAATTGGTAAATGGAAAGGGAGTTCCCTGGTGGCATTTGCCCCGGAGGGACTGAGCAAGGAAGGGGCATATCAAGCATTAACAGGAGGCGCAGCATGATTCAATTTTTCATCGATTTCATTAAGAAGTTTCAGATCAATCAGGCAAAGGAATTATATTACATTGGTGGTAGTGACATTCTCCCACCACCATTAAAGGGAGAACAGGAACAGCTTGCCTTGGAAGCGTTGGAGCAGGAGGACGAGCAGGCAAAACAGTTACTGATTGAGCATAATTTGCGGTTGGTGGTCTTTATTGCCCGGCGATTTGAAAATACCGGTATCAATTTAGAGGATCTGATTTCTATTGGCACAATAGGCCTAATCAAGGCTATCGGCACATACCGTCGGGACAGAAATATTAAATTAGCCACTTATGCCTCGCGATGCATAGAAAACGAGATTTTGATGTACATCCGAAAAATATCCAATCAAAAAACGGAGGTTTCTTTGGATGAGCCGATCAATATGGACTATGACGGCAACGAATTGTTGCTGTCGGATATTTTAGGAACAGACGAGGATATGATTTTGCGGCCGATGGAAGATGATGTCGATTTGCGATTACTGCGAAAAGCGGTCAGCGAACTGCCGGAAAGAGAGCGGGAGATTGTGGAGTTTCGATTTGGTCTTGCCGGAAGAAAGGAGCTGACCCAAAAGGAAGTAGCCTGCAAATTGGGAATTTCTCAATCCTATATTTCCAGGCTGGAAAAACGCATTATGTTGCGTCTTCGTAAAGAAATTCTGCGACAGACCACCTGCGTATAAAAAGCTTGCAAAATGTCGATCCCTTTGTTATAATCGATACGAATTTATATCGATATAAAATTATATCGATTGGAAAGGGAGATCACCATGGAGCGCAAGGAGATATCAAAAGCGGTTTTAAAGCGCCTTCCGGGCTATTTGTCCTATTTAAAAAGCATTCCCGATGATACAAGCCCTTATATTTCTGCTACTTTTCTTGCCAATGCCTTGGGCATGGGCGAGGTGCAGGTGCGAAAGGATCTGGCACTTGTTTCGGATGGTGGTCGACCAAAGATCGGCTATCTTCGGGAAAGCTTGATTGAAGATATCAGCCAGTTTTTAGGTTACGATAATACCACGGATGCAATTTTGGTTGGCGCGGGAAAGCTGGGCCAGGCCTTGCTGGGTTACAGCGGCTTTGCTGCTTACGGTCTGAATATTCTGGCTGCTTTTGACGTAAATCCCGTGGAGAATCAAGCAGAGGGAAGGCCCATCTATCCTATAGAACAGCTGGAAAGCTATTGTCGCACCAATAAGGTTTTGATGGGTATCATTACCGTTCCCGGTCAGTACGCCCAGGAAGTGTGCGATCGACTGATCGCTTGCGGCATCAAGGCGGTTTGGAATTTTGCGCCGACACATCTGGATGTTCCGGCGGGAATTTTAGTACAGAACGAAAATATGGCAACATCACTCGCGGTGCTTTCCATGCACCTGCAAGCACAAATGAAGGATAAGAAATGATGCAGTACAGACAACTTGGAAAAACAGGATTGAAAATCTCCCGTATGGGTTTTGGCGGTATTCCCATTCAGCGCATTGATGCGGAGGGAACAAAGGAAATTCTTTATAAGCTTCGGGATGCCGGAGTCAATTATATTGATACCGCCAGAGGCTACTCCGTCAGCGAAGAGTATATCGGTTATGCCCTGGAGGGCATTCGCAAGGATTTTGTGCTGGCCACAAAGAGTATGGCCCGGACAAAAGATGCAATGGCAGCGGATATTGACCTGAGCCTGAAGCTGCTACGCACAGACTATATTGACTTATATCAGATACATAATCCTTCCCCGGAGGATTTGGAAGTAGTGTTGGCCCCCGGCGGTGCCTTGGAGGCGCTTCGGGAAGCGAAGGCGGCCGGCAAGATCGGGCATATTGGCATTACACTGCATACAGCACCTATGTTTGAAAAGGCGGTGCAGATGGATTGGGTGGAGACCATTATGTTCCCCTACAATCTGGTGGAGTCCCAGGGCGAACCGATGATGCGCGTATGTACCGAGAAGAATATCGGCTTTATCTGTATGAAGCCATTGGCCGGTGGTGCAATCGATGACGCGGAATTGGCACTGAAATATGTTCTCAACAACCAGGATGTAACGGTTGTGATTCCCGGTATGGCAGCCATTTCTGAAGTGGAACAGAATCTGCAGGTAGCGGAAAATGCAGGTGAGCTGACCGACGAGGATATGAAAAAGATCGACGAAATTCGCACCTCTCTGGGTACGGAATTTTGCCGTCGGTGTAACTACTGCAATCCCTGCACCGTAGGTATTACCATCTACTGCCAGTTCTTGTTTGAGGGTTATTACAAGCGATATAACCTGAAGGAATGGTCCACAGAGCGGTATAATGCCCAGGTGAAAAAAGCATCTGACTGCATTGGCTGCGGTGTTTGCGAGGAGCGGTGTCCATACAATCTCCCCATTCGGGATATGATGAAACGGGTCGCCAAACTCTTTGAAGGTTAAAAAGAAGCGGCACACCATTTTGGTGTGCCGCTAAAATTATTTGTTGGGTTTGAAGCTGTCTTTCAGGCCTACGCTGCGGTTGAATACCAGATGGTCTGGGGAAGAATCCTTGCTGTCCGGGCAGAAATAGCCAAGCCGCATAAACTGATAGGAAGCAGGTGCTTTTGCATCCTTCAGGCTGAGCTCTACCTTGCAACCGGTCAAAACCTCCAGGGAGTTGGGATTCAGACAAGCCAGGAAATCCTTGCCTGCAGCATCCGGATCAGCGTCGTCGAACAGATTGCTGTACTGACGGACCTCTGCTTCGGCACAGTTGTTGGCATCCACCCAGTGGATAGTTGCACCTTTGACCTTGCGGCCGTCGGCAGGATCGCCGCCTCTAGATTCCGGGTCGTAGGTGGCCAGCACCTCGGTGATGTTACCGTTTTCGTCAGTGTTATAGCCGGTACAGGTGATCAGATATGCGCCCTTCAAGCGGCACTCCGGTCCGTTGGGGAAAAGACGCTTATACTTGGGCACAGGCTCGGCCAGGAAGTCGTCTGCCTCAATCCAGAGATTTCTGGAGAAGCTGACCTGGCGGCTACCGGCTTCGGGGTCGTTGGGGTTGTTTTCAACTTCCACGAATTCGGTTTTTCCCTCAGGGTAGTTGGTGATAGTGAGTTTAATGGGCTTTAATACTGCCATAACACGCTGGGCAGTTTCATTCAAGTCCTCGCGCAGGCAGTATTCCAGGAAACCATACTCAATGGTGTTGGGAGATTTTGCCACGCCAACGCGATCGCAGAAATTGCGGATGGCCTTGGGGGTATAGCCACGACGGCGCATACCGCAAAGGGTAGGCATCCGGGGATCATCCCAGCCGGAAACATAGTTATTTTCCACCAATGCGCGAAGTTTGCGCTTGGAAAGCACAGTGTGGTCGATGCCTAAACGGGCAAATTCGATCTGGCGGGGCTTGTGAGGAACGGAAACATTATCTACCACCCAGTTGTAGAGAGGACGGTGGTTTTCAAATTCCAGAGAGCAAAGGCTGTGGGTAATGCCTTCCAAAGCATCCTGGATGGGGTGAGCAAAGTCGTACATCGGATAGATACACCACTTGTCGCCCTGACGGTGATGGTGCATATGGCGGATGCGGTAAATAACCGGGTCGCGCATATTGAAGTTGCCGGATGCAAGATCAATCTTGGCGCGGAGGGTGTATTTGTTGTCCTCAAATTCGCCGGCACGCATCCGTGCGAACAGATCAAGACTTTCTTCGATAGGACGATCTCTGTAAGGGGAGATGGCAGGGGTGTTCAAATCACCGCGGTACTCCTTAAACTGATCGGGTGTCAGCTCACAAACATAGGCAAGCCCCTTTTTGATCAGCTCAACAGCATATTCGTAGTCTTTCTCAAAGTAGTCAGAGCCGAAGAAGAAACGGTCACCCCAGTCAAAACCCAACCAACGGATATCTTCCTGGATCGCGTCAACAAACTCCACATCTTCTTTGGTGGGGTTGGTGTCATCCATGCGCAAGTTACACAGACCGCCAAACTTTTCGGCAGTGCCAAAGTCAATGATCAGCGCCTTGCAGTGACCGATATGCAGGTAGCCGTTAGGCTCCGGCGGAAAACGGGTGTGGACAGTCTGACCGGCATAGGCGCCGCCCTCGGCAATGTCCTCCTCAATAAAGGTGTGGATGAAATTTTTGCTTTCTGTGATTTCAGCCATTTTCGAGACCTCTCTTTTGGGAAATTTGGAAATATTATAACCGATTACCATTTGTTTTGCAACTGAAAACAAGAATATTCTGGGTATGAAAAACACAAAAATGCCGATTTTATTTTTTTACAAAAGATTTTCATAAGTTTTATAAATTCTTGTTGTCAATTTGCAAGAATTATTATAAAATAGAAAAAGATAGGGAGGAGTGGTTTCTATGAGCGAAATTATGTATAAACGCATTCTGCTGAAAATCAGCGGAGAGGCTCTGGCCGGCGATGCCCACCGGGGTTTGGATTTTACTGTAATCAATTCTGTATGCAATGTGATTCGCAAGTGCCACGATGCCGGCGTACAGATCGGCATTGTGATCGGCGGTGGTAATTTCTGGCGCGGTGTGAAGGATGGCGCAGATAAAATGCAGCGCTCTCACGGTGATGCAATGGGTATGCTGGCAACAGTTATGAACTCCATCGCTGTGGCAGATGCTCTGGAAAAGCACGGCATGGATGCCCGCGTACTTACCGCTGTGGAAATGAACAAGTTTGCCGAGTACTTTACCCGGGATACTGCTGACAGATACCTCAATGAGGGCAAGGTCGTGATCTTTGCCGCAGGTACGGGCAATCCGTATTTCTCCACCGATACCGGCGCGGTGCTCCGGGGTGTTGAAATTGAGGCAGATGCGATTTTGATGGCAAAGAATGTGGATGGCATTTACTCTGCAGACCCCAATGTTGATCCGACAGCTGTTAAGTTTGACACACTGACTTATGACGAGGTGCTGGCAAGACATTTGAAAGCTACAGATACCACTGCTATGACTTTGGCTATGGACAACCATATGACACTGATCTGCTTTGCACTGGCAGACCCTGAGAACATCTTCCGCGTAGTTTGCGGTGAAAAAATTGGAACAACTGTTAAGGAGGAATTATAAATGAGTGTTGATTTTACTGAATATGGTATAAGAATGGGTAAGGCCCTGGACCATTTGGCAGATGAATTTGGCGCTGTTCGTGCAGGCCGCGCAAATGCAAAAGTTCTGGATAGAATTTCTGTGGAATATTATGGCAGTGAGACTCCGCTGAATGGTGTTGCTACCATTTCTACCCCCGATGCAAGAACTCTGGTCATTCAGCCCTGGGATACCACCTTGCTGAAGGAAATCCAGAAGGCCATTCAGGCCAGCGATCTGGGTATTAACCCTCAAAACGATGGCAAAGTGATTCGTCTGGTGTTCCCCCAGCTGACAGAGGAGCGTCGTAAGGAACTGACCAAGCAGGTCAAGAAGTATGCCGAGGACGCAAAGGTTGCAATGCGCAACATTCGCCGGGACGGTATGGACTACATTAAGAAGCTGAAAAAGGATTCTGAAATTACTGAGGACGAGCAGAAAAAGGCTGAAAAGGATTTGCAGGATCTGCTGGATAAGTACATCAAGAAGGCAGACGAAGCAACTGCCGCCAAGGAAAAGGAATTGATGTCCATTTAATGTTATTTGGGGGCGCTTGCGCCCCCAATATGCTAGTTTGAAAGAGGAAATCCTATGGAATTGACACAAAAAGACAGAAAACCGCCGCGCCATATTGCCATTATTATGGACGGAAACGGGCGCTGGGCAAAGAAACGCGGACTACCCCGCAATGCTGGTCATGCAGCTGGCGCAGAGGCATTTCGCCGCATTGCCAATTATGCCCGGACCATTGGTGTTGAGTATTTGACTGTCTACGCCTTCTCCACAGAAAACTGGCGTCGCTCCGAAGAGGAGATTAGCGGCATTATGCGTTTGCTGGGTGCTTACCTTCGGGAAGCAATCCGGGATATGGCGAAAAACCACGTTCGTTTCAAGTTCTTTGGAGATTTGAGCCGCCTCAGTCCGGAACTGCAAAAGCTCTGTCTGGACGCCCAATCCCAGTCGGCTCAGTATGATGGTGTCCAGGTAAATTTTTGCTTAAATTACGGTGGTCGTGATGAACTGGTTATGGCGGCCAAAGCTTTCGCCGCAGATGTAGTCAATGGAAAGCATGCGCCTGAAGATTTGACGGAGGATTTGCTTTCCGGATATTTGTATTCTGCGGATGTTCCGGACCCGGAGCTGATCATTCGGCCTTCCGGTGAACTGCGTACCAGTAACTTCCTTTTGTGGCAGTCTGCCTATTCTGAATTTGTGTTTATGGATGTCCTTTGGCCTGATTTTAGCGAAAAGGATCTGGACAAGGCAATTGCGGAATTTCACGGTCGAAACCGTCGTTTTGGAGGCGTATAGAGATGAAAACAAGGGTGATCGTTGCAGTGATTTTGCTGCCGTTGTTACTTGCGGTCGTTTTGTTTGCACCCAAGTTCTGTACTGCCATTGTATTTGGTGCGCTGGCGGCAATCGCCTCCTTTGAGTTGCTTTCAGCAACAGGTATTGTCAAGGCAGTACGCTTGCAATGCTACTGCGGTATCAGCGCGTTTTGGTGCGTTTTATGGGGCAGCCTTTCCATTGGATATTCGTGGCTTCTTTTGGGTATCATTCTTTTCTGGATCCTTTTGTTTGCGGAAATGATGGCATCCCAAATGAAACTGTCTTTTGCCAAGATCGTTGCCTGCTTTTTTGCCGGCACAGTAATGCCACTTATGTTCGGCTCTGTTGTTCGGATTCACAACACGGATAATGGACGGGCGTTTATTCTGATACCCTTTGTTTTGGCATTCCTTTCGGATACCGGAGCTTACTTTGCAGGGTTATATTTGGGAAAGCATAAGCTTGCACCTGCCATTAGCCCGAAAAAGACAATTGAGGGTGTTGTTGGCGGTGTTTTGAGCGCCGTGATCGGTATGCTTCTTTACTGCCTTGTAATGGAAGTGTTTTTCGGTCTGGATGCCAATTACATCTATGGTGTTTTCTACGGACTGGCTGGCGCTGGTGTAGGCGTGTTTGGAGATCTGTGTTTTTCCGTTATCAAGCGGCAAAACGACATAAAGGATTATGGAAATTTGCTTCCCGGACACGGCGGCGTGCTGGACCGTTTTGATTCTATGATGCTGATAGGACCGGTAGCGGAAGTGCTTCTGCTTCTGCTGCCCATTGCGGTGAAATAATGATTAAGTGTTTAAGTATACTAGGCTCTACCGGATCCATCGGTCGCCAGAGTCTGGATGTTGTTGACAATTTAGGAATTACTGTATGTGCGCTGACGGCTGGCACAAATGTGCAGCGAATGGCCGAACAGTGCCGCAGGTATCGTCCCAGACTGGCTGTAATGGCTACTCAGGAGGCTGCAGCTGCCCTTTGTGACGAGATTAAGGAATTACCCACAACTATTGCTTGGGGTGAAGAAGGCTTAATTCAGGCGGCCACAATGGCTGAGGCTGACTGCGTTATTACAGCTGTGGTTGGCATGGTTGGATTAAAGCCGACTTTGGCGGCTATCCGTGCCGGAAAACGCATTGGCCTTGCCAATAAGGAAACCCTTGTTTGCGCCGGTGAACTGGTGATGGCAGAGGCGAAGAAATACGGTGTGCAGATCATTCCCGTAGATTCAGAGCATTCTGCAATATTCCAGTGCCTTATGGGCTGCAATGACAGCACAGAGATTCGCAGACTGATTTTAACATGCTCCGGCGGACCGTTTTTTGGGATGAATAAGGATCAGCTGCGCAATGTTACAAAAGCAGATGCGCTGCGCCACCCTAACTGGAAAATGGGCGCGAAAATCACCATTGACTGCGCCACTCTGATGAACAAGGGCCTGGAGGTTATTGAGGCAATGCGCCTTTATGATATGCCTCTTGAGAAAGTAGATGTGGTAATTCACCGTCAAAGCATTGTCCATAGCCTTGTGGAGTTTGAGGACGGTGCAGTGATGGCCCAGTTGGGCACGCCGGATATGAGATTGCCGATTCAGTTGGCTATGACCTATCCTGCCCGGGCAAAATCTCCTGCGCAGGCGCTGGATTTGCTGTCTTGCGGAGACTTGAGTTTTAAGGCACCGGATATGGAAGCATTTCCGTGCCTGGCACTGGCCCGTGCCTGTGCCGCTACAGGCGGTACGGCTTGCCCGGTTATGAATGGCGCTAATGAAGAAGCGGTTGCAAGCTTTTTGCGTGACGAAATCGGGTTTTATGATATTTACGAGTTGGTTTCCAAAGCTGTTGATACAGTACCGTTTATACAGAATCCCTCGCTGGAGGAGATTTTGCAGTCTGATGCTATGGCCCGCCAAGTTGTGAAAGTAGCAATTTCGAAATGAATCGAGGAAAAGTATGAGCGTTGTTTTCTCTGTGATCTTTGCTGTGTTTTTGTTCAGCTTGCTGATTTTTGTCCACGAGTTGGGCCATTTTGTTGCGGCCAAACTGTTCGGTGTGCAGGTTAACGAATTTGCAATGTTTATGGGTCCTGCCATCGCAAAGTGGAAAAGGGGAGAGACACAGTATTCCATCCGCACCATTCCCATCGGCGGCTATTGCGCAATGGAAGGTGAGGACCAGGATACAGACAATCCGCGCTCTTTCCAAAAGGCCAAATGGTGGAAGCGACTGATCATTTTAGTGGCCGGTTCGTTTATGAATTTCGTTGCCGGTGTGCTGATTGTTGCTGTCGTGTTGGCATTCCAGCCTGGCTATGCTACGACCCAGGTGACGGAAATTGAATCCTGGAGCAGTGTGCAGGATGGCGACGGCCTACGCGAAGGTGATGTGATTTTGCAGTTTGACGGCCAGACAATGCATATCTATGAGGACTTTTCACTGGCGACAATGCTTCTTCCGGATGGCAATTATGACATTCTTGTGCAGCGCAATGGCGAAAAGGTCTTGCTGCGGGATGTGCCTATGGTGCGCAAAGCTGTGGATGACGGCAACGGCAACAAACAAATGCTCTATGGCCTGCGGTTTGGTTATCAGGAAACAACAGCGGCTTCTGTGCCGGGCAGAATTCTCCCTACAGCATTTAACTACGTTCGTTCCGTTTTTTTGAGTTTGCGTATGTTATTTACCGGCCAGGCAGGGCTTCAGGATATGACCGGACCGGTAGGTATTGTTCAAATTATGTCTGAGGGTGCTTCCGCTGCGGAGACTACCGGTGGTGCGATTCTCAATATGCTGTATTTTGGCGGATTTATTGCGATCAATCTAGCGGTAATGAATTTATTGCCTATCCCAGCACTGGATGGCGGCCGCGTATTTGCGCTTGTATTGATAACGGGAATTGAGTCCATCACTAAAAGAAAGATCAATCCCAAATATGAGGGGTATATTCACGGGGCAGGTATGATTCTGCTTCTTGCCTTTATGGCATTTATTATGCTGAAAGATATTTTTACGATTTTTAAGGGGTAACACCTATGACCAGACAAATAAAAGTTGGTAATATTACAATTGGCGGCGGTGCACCGGTGGTAATTCAGTCTATGCTCAATACCAAGACCACCGATGTGGCCGGTTCCTTGGAGCAGATTCGTCAGTTGAAAGATGCCGGTTGTCAGATCGCCAGATTGGCAGTTCCTAATATGGAGGCGGCCAGAGGCTTCGCGGAAATCTGCAAGGAATCTCCGCTGCCGTTGGTCGCGGATATTCACTTTGATTATAAACTGGCTATTGCTGCGGCAGAGGGTGGTGCTTCCAAAATCCGCATCAACCCCGGTAATATTGGCGGTGAGGATCGGGTTAAAGCCGTTGTAGATGTATGTAAGCAGAAGAATATTCCTATCCGCATTGGTGTCAATGGCGGAAGCCTCGATAAAAGACTTCTGGAAAAATATGGCCATCCCACAGCGGAAGCATTGGTGGAAAGCGCCTTTGAACACCTGGAACTGTTGGAGAAATTTGGCTTTTATGATAGCTGCGTTTCTATGAAATCCTCCACGGTGCCTACTATGGTGGCGGCAGCAAGACTGTTTCGGAGCAGATGCGACTATCCGCTGCATATCGGTGTAACAGAGACCGGCCCTGTGCGGATGGGACTGATGAAATCCGCAATGGGAATCGGTGCGCTTCTGTTAGAAGGCATTGGTGATACTATTCGTGTCAGCCTGACCGATGATCCGGTAGAGGAGGTCTACGCGGCAAAGGATATTCTGAAGGCTGCCGGACTGCGCAAGGAGGGAGTGAATATCATTTCCTGCCCCACCTGCGGCAGAACAAATATCGATTTGATCGGTCTTGTCAACCAGGTGGAAACAGCACTGAAAAATTGTGAAAAACCAATTACTGTTGCGGTGATGGGCTGTATTGTCAATGGTCCGGGTGAGGCCAGGGAAGCAGATGTGGGTATTGCCGGCGGCGATGGCTGCGGAATGCTTTTTGCAAAGGGCCAGCAGTTGGAAAAACTGCCTTATGACGAACTTTTACCGGCATTACTTAAAAAGATAGAAGAACTTTGAGGGAACTATGAGCGAGCAGATTTACTTTTTGGATATGTTTGCACAGTATCAGCCGTCTGATGCGCTTAAGGGCGTTTTTGATCAGGCGGTCATTACTGCTGCCGATGTGGATCCGACCCAGCAGAAAATATTTGTTGGGGTGGAAAGTGAAAAGTATATTCCAAAGAGATTATTGATCCGGGCAGAAGAAGAAATAAGCGAACAATATGGATTGCAAAGTACCAGGATTTTAGCGGTACATCCTGCAGACCAGGTAGTAGAAATTGAAACGGATGAATTGATGGAGATGTTTGTTAACATCGATTCTATGGCCCGGGGCAGTTTGGCCGGTGCCCAATGGCGCTGGGAGGAGAATACCCTTTGTATTGATCTCCAAGCAAACGGGAAAGCAATACTGGAAGATTGTATTCCCCGTGTGAAATCCATACTGTATGATCGCTTTCATGCTTTGGTGGAAATTGAGATCCATGCAGGTGAGCCACTGGAAGGACAGCAGCTTTTTGACGCCATGGAAAAGATGCGCAGCGGTATGCTGGGCGATTTGCCAAAGCCTGCTTTCCAACCCAAAAAGGAGCAGCCGAAGGAAAGCGATGCGATTTACGGAAGACCCTTTAAGGGCACTCCGGTGCCTATGGATGAGATTTCTCTGGATATGGGAATGATCGTTGTGGAAGGCAAGGTGTTTAGCGGTAAGGATGATCACAAGGACCTGACGAAACGTAACGCAAAGGTTATTAACTTTGATATTACAGACAACCGTGGCGCTGTACGTGTCAGCCGCTTTTTGGAGAACAAGGAAGCCGATCCTATTTTGGAAAAGGTGAAGACCGGCTCTGTGATTCGTGTCCAGGGAAGATTGCAGGTGGATAACTTTACCAATGAGTTGGTTTTAAAGCCCAATGCAATTATGCCCGGAGCGATGCCCAAGCGTCAGGACACTGCTTCCGGCGAAAAGCGCGTGGAATTGCATCTGCATACGAGAATGAGTATGATGGATGCTCTGACCAAGACCGATGAGGTTATTAAGCAGGCGGCTGCCTGGGGGCATAAGGCCATTGCTATTACCGACCACGGTTGTGTACAATCCTTTACAGATGCATTGCATACGGTAGAGGCTTGGGGTGGCGGACCTAAGGTTGCCGGCACTGACCAGGTTATCAAAATTCTCTATGGCTGCGAAGGATACTACATAAACGATGTGGATGACCGGTTGGCTGTCCATGGCGATGCCAATATTTCTTTTGAAGATGAATATGTCGCTTTTGACCTGGAAACCACCGGTCTTTATCGACAGGATACGATCATTGAAATTGGCGCCGTCAAAATGAAAAACGGACAGGAGATTGATCGTTTCCAAACCTTTGTAGACCCCCACCGGACGCTGCACCCCAAAACAGTTGAGCTTACCGGCATAACAGATGATATGCTCCGGGGCGCTCCGGATTTGGGGAAGGCAATGGCGCAATTCAAAGAGTTTGTGGGAGATCGGATTTTAGTTGCCCACAATGCAGATTTTGATGTTGGTTTTGTTAAGCGGGCCTGCAAGGATCTGTCAATGGACTGGAATATAACCAGTGTAGATACATTGACGATCGCCCAGAATTTGATGCCGGAATTGCCGAAATTCAGCTTGGATGTTGTGGCAAAACACTTTAAACTGGACGATTTTAACCACCATCGAGCAGGTGATGACGCACTGGTTTGCGGCAGAATTGCCGGCAGACTATTTAAGATGTTGCAGCAGATTGACGTGGAAGATGTGCAGTCTGTCAACCGGGCCATGGAGTCGCTGCGGCCTAAATTCCGGCAAAATCATCATACGGTGATGAGATGCCAGCACATTGTGCTGTTTGCAAAGAATCAACAAGGCCTGCGCAATTTGTACCAATTGATTTCGGAAGCAAATCTTTATCATTTTAAGCGCTTTCCGCGTATTTTCAAATCCGAAATTATGCGCTTGCGGGAGGGCTTGATCGTTGGCTCTGCTTGCGAAAACAATGAATTGTTCCAGGCTGTTGTCAGCGGTAAAGATGAGGAGGAGCTGCAGCGTATTGCGTCCTTCTATGACTATCTGGAAGTGCAGCCTGTAGACAATAACCGCTTTATGCTGCGTCCTCAAAAGGTGGACAAGGATGGCCGTGAAATTGAGCCGCCGATCGCCCTGAGTGAAGACCAGCTGCGGCAATTCAATATGGAGATCGTATCTCTGGGTGAGAAAATGGACAAGCTGGTTGTTGCTACCGGTGATGTGCACTTTATGAATCCGGAAGACGAACAGTTCCGTCATATTTTGCTGGCTTCCAAGAAGTTCCCGGATGCGGATCAGCCCACTCCGTTGTATTTTAGAACAACGGATGAGATGCTGGAGGAGTTTTCCTATCTTGGTGAGCAGAAGGCACGGCAGATTGTTTGTACAAATCCTAATCTCATTGCGGATATGTGCGATGAGATTCGCCCGGTACCCCACAATCTGTTTGCTCCTAAAATTGAAAATTCCGTTGAAGATTTGAAACAGCTGGTTTATACCAAGATGCACCAGCTGTACGGAGAAAATCCTCCGGAACTGATTCAAAAGCGTGTGGATGCAGAAATGACAGACATCATTAACTGCCATTACGATGTGATTTATATGTCTGCACAGAAACTGGTGCAAAACTCGCTGGAGAACGGGTATCTGGTTGGCTCCCGTGGCTCGGTTGGATCCTCTATCGTGGCTTACCTGTCGGGTATTACAGAGGTCAACTCCTTCCCGCCACACTACCGCTGTCCAAATCCGGATTGTAAGCATACTACATTCGACGTTCCGAAGGGCTATGAATGTGGTGCGGACTTGCCGGACGCGGTTTGCCCTGCGTGTGGCACACCGTTTGCTAAGGAAGGCTTTAATATTCCTTTTGAAACATTCCTTGGCTTTGGCGGCGACAAGGTGCCGGATATTGACCTGAACTTCTCCGGTGAGTACCAGGCAAAGGCTCATGCGTGCTGTACAGAAATGTTTGGAAAGTCCCATGTGTTCCGCGCAGGTACTGTGGGTACTGTGGCAGATAAAACTGCCTACGGCTATGTGAGAAAGTACCTGGAAGAGAGAGGTAGAACGGTAAGCAAGGCAGAGGAAGCACGCTTGATCAATGGCTGCATGGATGTGCGCCAGACGACCGGTCAGCATCCCGGCGGCCTTGTGGTTATTCCTCAGGAAAATGAGATTTGGGATTTCTGCCCGGTTCAGCATCCAGCGGATGATCCTACCAGCGATCAGATTACCACACATTTTGAATATCACTCCATGGAAGAAAATCTTCTGAAGCTGGATATGTTGGGACACGATGACCCGACCATGATTCGCAAGATGGAGGATATGACCGGTGTGGATGCCAAGACGATTCCTTTGGATGACAAGGACACAATGTCTTTGTTTACTTCTTCCAAAGTGCTGGGATATGAGGATGATCCTATCCTTGGACCCACCGGTGCTGTAGCTGTGCCTGAATTTAACACCCGCTTCACCCGCGAAGTTCTTTTGGACACCAAGCCAACTAAGTTTGACTTTTTGGTGCGTATTTCCGGTTATACCCACGGAACGGATGTGTGGCTGGGCAACGCGAAAGACCTGATCGTTTCCGGCACAGCAAGAGTTGATCAGACCATCGGCTGTCGTGACGATATTATGATCTACCTGATTTCCTGCGGCATCCCGGAAACCCGTGCCTTTAAGATTATGGAATCTGTCCGTAAGGGTAAGGGTTTGCCGGAAGGCGCGGAGGAAGAAATGCGCGCAGTAAATGTGCCGGAGTGGTATATCGACTCCTGCAAAAAAATCAAGTATTTGTTCCCCAAGGCCCACGCGGTTGCCTATGTTATGATGGCCTTCCGGATCGCTTGGTTTAAGGTCAATTATCCCTTGGCCTTCTATGCGGCCTATTTCTATCGCCGCAGTCAGAAGGGACACTTTGATGCGACCTTAATGACCGGTGGTATAGAAGCTACAAAAGCAAATATCAAAGCCATTGAAGCCATGGAAAAGCCGACAGTGAAGGATAAGAACCTTCTGATAACACTGGAGGTCGCTTATGAGTATTTTCTTCGTGGATTTGAGTTTTTACCCATCGATATTTACAAAAGTGATGCAATTAATTTTGTGATCGAAGACGGGAAATTGCGTCCGCCCTTTGTTGCAGTTGGCGGCTTGGGTGAAAGTGCTGCTTTTGATATCGTATCCGGCAGAGAGGGTAAACACTTTATGTCTGTTGAAGAGTTCTCGATAGCTTGTCCCAAGGTTTCGAAGACCCATATTCAAATGCTGAAGGAGGCAGGTGCTTTTGGCACGCTTCCGGAAACAAATCAGATCAGTTTGTTCTAGGAGGTAGGATTATGCAAGACATTGGAATGCAGTTTCATATTCGTTGCAACCGGGGCGATGTTGGTCGCTACTGTTTTCTTCCCGGTGACCCCGGTCGGTGTGAGGCCATTGCAAAGTATTTTGACAATCCGGTCCATGTTGGCTTTAATCGGGAGTATAATATATATACCGGATATCTGATGGGTCAAAAGGTTTCTGTCTGTTCTACGGGCATTGGCGGCCCCTCAGCGTCCATTGCGATGGAGGAGTTGTCCGCTATCGGCGCAGATACTTTTATCCGTATAGGCACTTGCGGAGGCATTGCTATGGATGTTCTTCCGGGTGATGTGGTGGTTGCTACCGGTGCAGTTCGTTTTGAGCATACGTCCCTGGAATATGCACCGATGGAGTTTCCTGCCGTGCCGGACTTTGAGATCGCTGTGGCCTTGAAGGCTGCCAGTGAGAAGTTGGGCTACAACACACATACCGGCGTTGTTCAGTGTAAGGATTCTTTCTATGGTCAGCATAGTCCGGAGAAATCCCCGGTCAGCTATGAATTGCTGCAAAAATGGGAGAGCTGGAAGCGGCTCGGTGTGAAAGCCAGCGAGATGGAATCTGCTGCACTGTTTGTGGTGGCAGCAGCGCTGAATGTCCGTTGTGGCAGCTGCTTCCATGTGGTTTGGAATCAAGAACGGGAAAAAGCCGGTCTTGCCCAACCAATGACGGAAGATACCTCCGGCGCAATCAAAGTGGCTATTGAAGCAATGAAAGCAATTATTGCAAGTGAAAATTAAAAAATGACCCCGATGCATTGCATCGGGGTCAAATTTTACGCGTTTGCTTTTGTTTTTATAGGAATTTGTGAGAGAATGACTGCGGCAAAAACCAATATACAACCGACGGTTTCCCACGGGGTCATTGTTTCACCTAAAATCAGCATTGCGAATATTACTGCAAAAACAGATTCCAGACTCATAATTAAGGATGCAGCAGTTGGCTCTAAATGTCGCTGACCAATAATTTGCAGCGCATAGGCGGCACCCATAGAAAGAAAGCCGGTATGGGCAAGGGGTACAGCGGCACCAAGAATTCCTGCGGCGGTTGGTTTTTCAAATATCAACATCAGAATGCAGGAGAAGACGGAACAAACAAGCGCCTGAATGGTGTTGAGTCGCAGAGCGTCCAGAGAGGATGCGTACAGATCAATAAATGTAATTTGAATGGCGAACATAAAAGCACAGCCAAGTGTAAGCAGATCGCCTATATGAATCCTGGTTACACCAACACAGCTGAGGAAATACAATCCTATAACAGCCAGCACAACACTCACAGGAACAAGAATAGAAGGCTTGCGTTTTAAAAAGATTCCAATAATCGGCACAATGACGATGTACATTGCGGTAAGGAAGCCGGATTTTCCGGCATCTGTATCTACCAGACCGGCCTGTTGCAGATTGCAGGCAAGGAAGAGGGGAATTCCGCAAAGCAGACCGATTTTCCAAAGCTTTTTATCGGCCCATCGCTGCCAAAAGGTTTTACCGTCCTTTTTGAACCTGTCTGCAATGAAAATTACCGGAATCAGACCAATTACTGCTAAAAAACAGCGCACAGCCTGAAATGTAAACGGACCAATATGATCCATACCTACACTTTGGGCAACAAATGCAGAGCCCCATATAATGGTGGCCAATACCAATAATGCACTGCCGCGAAGTTGTTTTTTCATATTCATCACCGAGCAATACTTTAGCATAATTTCTAATTGAATGCAAGTTGCTTTTTCGCCACAATATGCTATAATATTGTAAAAGAATTGAGGGGGATATATATGCCTGAAATATATTTACCGACATTTCACAGCTTTGCGATGGGCAACAAATTTACCGGTTCCTGGAAAGAACTGCGCTTTTGTGTAGAACCACAAATCGTGAAGCTGAATAAGAAAGAAGTCGATTTTGAAAACAGCAGTATCAAAGCTTTATATTGGTATGGCCCTTTTTGTATGGAAAAAAGCGAAATTCAGGAGGAAAGGACATTTCCGCTGACCGAAGAGGGAAGAGCCGAAATTAAGACCTGGCTGGAAGAGAAAATATAAAAAGCAGATGCCTAAGCATCTGCTTTTTTGTTGCATTTAATGGTTCGAGCCTATAACACATAAAAGAAAACCCACATTGCAAAAGCAATGTGGGTTTTATGGAGCGGGTGACGAGGCTCGAACTCGCTACCTCCACCTTGGCAAGGTGGCGCTCTACCGGATGAGCTACACCCGCGAACAAGTGGTATTATAGCAGATTTTGCAGATATGTCAATACCTTTTTCAAAAATATGCAAAAAGGACTCGGTTTTCCGAGTCCTTTTGTAAATTATAAAACCTTGGATAAAAATTCCTGCAGTCTGGGGTGCTTGGGGTGGTTGAAGATTTCTTCCGGAGGACCTTCCTCAACGATCTTACCGGCGTCCATAAACAAGACGCGACTGGCGACCTCCTTGGCAAAACCCATTTCGTGGGTAACTACCACCATGGTCATACCCTCGGAAGCCAGCTCCTTCATAACCTCCAGAACTTCGCCTACCATTTCAGGATCCAGAGCAGATGTGGGCTCGTCAAAGAGCATGACCTCCGGCTCCATAGCCAGTGCACGGACGATTGCAATACGCTGTTTTTGACCACCGGACAGCTGACTGGGGTAGGCATTTGCCCGGTCTGCAAGGCCTACGCGCTGCAGAAGGGACATAGCCTTCACTTCGGCTTCTTCCTGGCTCTTTTTCAGCAGCTTCATAGGCGCTAAAGTCAGATTGCGTAAAACAGTCATGTGGGGGAACAGGTTAAAATGCTGGAAAACCATACACATCTTTTGGCGGTGCTGGTCGATCTTAACACCCTTACCAACAATATTTGTTCCATTTACGACAATTTCACCGGTGGTAGGAATCTCCAAAAGATTCAGAGAGCGCAGAAATGTGGATTTGCCGCTGCCGGAAGGTCCGATAATAACAACGACCTCGCCGCGATTAATATCGCAGTCAACACCGTCCAGCGCGTGAATGCCGCCTTTATAATACTTCTTCAGGTTTGTAACATGAATGTATGCAGAATTATCGCTCACTCTTACGCAACCTCCTCTCCAGGGCAGAAACAAGTGCTGTTAAAATAACGACCATAGCCAAATAAATCAGCGCAACAGCAATCAGGGGCATAAATGCTGAGAATGTCCGGCCACGGATCAAATCACCGGCTTTGGTTAGGTCAACGATGCCTACATAACCGGCAACAGAGGTTTCCTTCAGCAGGACGATAAATTCATTACACAAAGTGGGGAGAACATTTTTAAACACCTGCGGTATGATGATGTGAATCATAGTTTGCACATAATTAAAGCCCAGGCTGCGTCCGGCTTCAAACTGACCATTGTCAATGGACATAATACCGCCGCGAAGGATCTCGGCAACATAAGCACCGGAATTGATGCCAAAGGCGATGATGGCAACCATCAAGCTGTCCCGAGAGCTGGCAAACACAATAAAATACATAATCAGCAGCTGCACAACAACAGGCGTGCCGCGAATGACCGTCAGATAAAGATTGCAGATGCCGTTAACGATCTTGAGCAGGTAATAACCAAAGCCTTTTTGCATTTCCATAGACTCACGGTTTTTGTCGTAAGTGGAACGCACAGCGGCAATCACAACACCGATGACAAGACCGATCAGAAGCGCAAAAAGGGTGATCAGCAATGTGTTACCTAAGCCTTCTACAAGCCATTTCCAACGGCCGGCATCTACAAAGTTTAAGATGAAGTCTTCCTTCATTTTAATAAGCCACGGGGGAGCGGTATCCCAAAACGAATTCGTCAATACCATATGTTTTGTTTCCTTTCGTCAACATATCGCAGAAAGAGAGGAGCGGGATGATCCTGCTCCTCTCTGCTGTTGCAGAATTGATAAGCTTGTAATTATTGAGCGCCGCCGTCCTTGGGGATGTACTTGTTAACGATCTTGTCAACAGTGCCGTCAGCCTTCAGGTCAGCCAGAGCCTTGTTGATCTTGGTCAGCAGCTCGCTGTCGCCCTTCTTAACACAGATGGCGTAGTCTTCCACAGCGTACTCATTTTCGCCTTCCAGAATGTGGATGCCTTCATTGGTAGCTACAAAGGACTTGGCAGGCTCGTTGTCGATGATGACGCAGTCAACCTTGTCACTCTTCAGAGCGGAAACAGCTTCAGCACCGGTCTTGTAACGGACAACGCGGTCGGTCTTGACGGATTCGTCTTCGTTCAGATCGTTGAAGCCCCAACCGGTAATTGCGCTGGAGGAGTAGATGTCGCCGGTGGTGTTTTCCTGAACGCCAACCTTAATGTCGGGGTTCTTCAGAGCAACGGGATCGCCGTCAGCATTGAATTCGAAAATGTCATCCAGAGAAGTGATGGGAGAACCGTCCTTAACGATGATGACCTGAATGCCGGTTGCGTAGGTGTCGGAGAAGTCCATAGTCTTCTTACGATCTTCGGTAACGGTGATACCGGCCATGCCCATATCATACTTGCCTTCAGCAACACCGGTCAGAACAGCACCGAAGTCAACATCTTCGATGACCAGGTTCATGCCCAGCTTGTCAGCGATTGCTGCAGCGATCTCGGCATCGATACCAACGATCTTGTCGCCTTCCTTGAACTCATAGGGAGGGAAAGCTGCGTTAGTTGCCATAACCAGATCTTCTTTGCCGTCTGTCTTTTGGCCGCATGCGGCAAAGACACTTAATGCAATAACGAGTACGAGAATAATACTGATGAACTTTTTCATAATGTTTACTCCTTTTTGTGTTGGTGTTTTGTTTGATGGCTGTATTATATACCGTATAATATACAATGTCAACCATTAAAAATAAATAAATATACAGACGATATATGGAATTATAGGTAGCAAAATAAACAAAAGCATTCATTTTGAGTGAATATACAATTGCATATTATAAAATTATTATGCATAAAATGCAAAATATTCAATAAAAATATTCGTTTGTTTTTACTGGTATAAACTGTTGGTGTCGGTATGCTGAAAAACTAGTTGTAATGATTGGAAAAATATTATATAATGTATAAGCTAAAATGATCGCAAAACATCTTGGGAGTGTTTATGATGAATCGAAGTGAGGAACTTAAGAAATACTTTGTCCCCGGGAAGCATGTGCACCTGGTTGGTATCGGTGGAGTATCTATGCGGCCCTTGGGTTTGGTACTGAAGGACATGGGACTGATCGTGACCGGTTCGGATATGAACTCTTCTGTTTCTACAGATGAGCTGATATCTAAGGGTATTCATGTTTCCATAGGTCACGAAGCAAACAATGTAAATGGTGCCGATTGTGTGATCCGTACTGCTGCAGCGCACAATGACAATCCTGAAATTGCTGCGGCCAGAAGCCTGGGAATTCCTACATTTGAGCGTGCAGAAGCCTGGGGCGTGATTATGCAGGCCTATAAAAATGCCATTTGCATCTCCGGTACACACGGAAAGACTACCACAACATCTATGCTGACCCATATTCTTATGGCTGCCAATTATGATCCTACGGTTATGATCGGTGGTTATTTGCCGCTGTTACGTGCAGGCCACCGGGTGGGCAGTGGAGATACAATTGTTCTGGAAAGCTGTGAATACTGCGATTCCTTCCTGAATTTTTACCCCACATTGGCGGTTATACTAAATATTGAAGCTGACCATCTGGATTATTTTAAGGATTTACAGGATGTGGAAAAATCTTTCCGGAAATTTGCACAGTTGTCTGCGAATGGCGTACTGGCCAACGGCGATGATCCGCATGTTGCAGAGACTTTGGCCGGTATGGAATACATCAGTTTTGGTTTTGGGCAGGAAAACCGCATTACTGCCCGGAATATTTCGGATGATTGGCGGCACTTGGATGTTTACTGCGACGACAAGTTTTATTGCCATTTGGATTTGCTGGTTTTGGGAAAGCACAATGCGCTTAACGCTTTGGGCGCTGCCGGTGCAGCTTGGATGCTTGGTGTTCCTGGAGATGCCGCGGCAAAAGGCCTTTTGACATTTGTCGGCGCGGAGCGGCGTTTGCAGTTTAAGGGAAAGTATAACGGTGCAGATGTGTTTGATGATTATGCACATCATCCGGATGAATTGGCTGCGACCATTGAGGCGGTTCGTTCGCTGGATTATAAGCGCCTGATCGTTGCTTTTCAGCCCCATACCTATACCCGGACGAAGGCTTTGTTCGACGATTTTGTTCGTGAACTGAAGAAAGCAGATCATGTGGTCCTTGCAGAGATCTATGCAGCCAGAGAGAGAAATACTATTGGAATTTCTTCCAGGGATTTGTCAGAACAAATTCCCGGCAGCGTATACTGTGAGACACTTCCGCAAGTCACCGATTACTTGAAGCAGACCATCGGCCAAGGTGATGTTGTACTGACCGTTGGTGCCGGTGATATTTATAAGTCCGGAGAAGCACTCTTTGCTAAATAATTTTTCCAACGAAAACGAGGCGCTTTTATGAAGAAATTAAATGTTTGTATTTTATTTGGCGGTGTGAGCCCTGAACATGAGGTGTCTTTGCGTTCTGCCGAGTCTGTTCTGAATAATATTGACCGGGAAAAGTACAATGTTTTTCCGGTTGGCATCACAATGTCCGGCCAGTGGCTTTTGTATAAGGGAAATGATTATGCTGATTTACCCAGCGGCCGATGGATGGAGGAGGATGTTTCCTCTAAGGTTGCTATTTCTCCGGTGCGTGGACAGGGCCTCCTTCTGTTTGAGGGAGAATCTGTTACTGTGCAACCGCTGGATGTTGTATTCCCCGTGCTCCATGGAGAGAACGGAGAGGATGGCGCAATGCAGGGCCTGCTGAAAATTGCAGGAATCGCATATGTAGGTCCCCATGTAGCTGAGTCAGCAGTTGCTATGGACAAGACATTGACAAAGCTGGTTATGGACCAGGCAAACATTCCCCAGGCTGCCTGGATTTTGGTAAGAAACAGCGAGCTGGGCATCCATATGGATGCTGCAATAGATGCCGTTGAAGCGCGGTTTGCATATCCTGTATTTGTTAAGCCTGCCGGAACCGGATCTTCTGTTGGTGTATCCAAAGCAAAGGATCGCGCTCAGCTGAAAAAAGCGCTGGAAGATGCCGGTCGGTTTGACGAGAAGATTCTGGTGGAAGAATGTATTTTCGGCAAGGAGATTGAAGTTGCTGTTCTGGGTAACGACTGCCCGGTGGCTTCTGTTTGCGGTGAGATCGATTCCGGAGCAGAGTTTTATGATTATGATGCCAAATATGTGACAGATACTTCCGTTGCCTATATTCCTGCACGGATTTCCGACGAGACCGCGGAAACGGTGCGACAGCTGGCAATAAAGGCATATCAGGCGATCGGATGCAAGGGCCTTAGCCGTGTGGATTTCTTTGTAACCTATGAAGGAGAGAAGATCGTATTCAACGAGATAAACACATTGCCCGGCTTTACCTCCATTTCTATGTATCCCAAGTTGTTTATGGCAAGCGGCATTGGGTATTCCCAGCTGATTGACCAGCTGCTGCAGCTTGCAATGGAGGCCCAAAATTGAAGATACCGGTAATACTGTCTATTTGTGGCAGACAAGCATATGTGGATCAAGAGCCGGATACCATTGAATTGGTGACGGAAGGAACGCTGGAGCATCGGGATGGAGTCTGGACCATCCAATACGAGGAGAGCGACTTGACCGGTTTGCAGGGCGTTACGACAGTCTTTCGGGTGGATTCAGAAAAGGTTGAACTTACCCGGCAAGGCAGACTCCATTCTCATATGGTTTTTCAAAAAGGTATTCCCCATGATTCCTTGTATCAAATGGAGTTTGGCGCGTTGATGATTACCGTTTGTGCCAACCGGATATTTGTCCAGTTGGATGAAAGCGGTGGCATAGTAGATCTTGTTTACAATATTGAGATTGAGCAAACGACAGCCGGTGAAGTGGACTACCATCTGGAAATTCGAAAAAAAGCATAAAAAAGTGCCGATCGTGGATCGGCACTTTTTTTATTCAGCAGGCAATGAGCCGGGACCGTCAGAAATTCCACCACCACCGATTCCGGAGGAATCAGAAGCAGAACCACTGGAAGAGCCCTTGACTTTGCATATAATACCGTCACGCTTTTTGTAAGTAACCGTGGATTCCAGGTCCTTGGAAATCAGTTCATCTGTTTCCTTGTTATAACGGCAACGGTAGGTTTTGATTTCATAACCGGTAAAAGGCTCGATGATGTAATCACCGTTTCTGTAGCCTTCTGCGTTGTTTGCAGGCTTTGTTTGATATGTGACAGAATACTCTTGCGTTTTCAGCTTCTCGTATTCCATTTTTACATAATGGTCACTGGTATTTGTACCGTGAATTGTAATGGTAGTGCTTCCGGCAGAAGCTACAGCATCGATGCGAATGGGATAATCAGAAGCGTTTTTAAACCGAAAATCTACCACGCCCCAGCTGACCGTTGCGTCCATACCAAGAGGGATGAATGAGGGAGCGAAGGTGTGACCCGTTCGCATCAAAATCTCCATATCGGAGATCATTGCACAGTAGTAAAGACAGGAGCTGACCTGGCTAACTCCACCACCGATGGTTTCATCCGGCTTGGCGCTACCTCCATTTACAATGCTGTCGTAGGTCTTTCCGTATTGATACCCTCGCGATGTTGTAGTCTGACCAATCTTCTCGTTGAAGGAGAACACCTCGCCGGGGAGAAGGACCAGGCCGTTAATTGCCTTGCAAGCAAGGGACAGATTCGTATCTCTGCCCGGATCGCTTTCGTGGATGGCGGTGTAGGTGGCTAATTCATCCCGGTAGAGCATTTGTTCCAGCTCCTTGGCAGTAAGCTTTGGAGACAGAGATGTAAAAGCAATCTTGACCGTTGTGCCATAAGCGGCATTATTAAGGGTTTTTTGCGCTGCGTCCAAGTCAAAACCGTAGCCGTCTTTACCTTCAATCGTTTTGTATGTCTTTTTGTCAAAGGTGGGCTCGATGGGAGCAATATAGTATTTATCCAATATGCTTTGAAGATCCAAAGGTTTCGGTTGGATCATACCGCATTTGCCTTCCACGGAGAACTGGTTTTGGCTGTATGCATCCAGCACCTGCTGATACAGCTCATCGAAATTCAAGCCATATTCCGGAACACCCAGTTTAACGACTAAGGTTTGATTTGGGGCTTCGCCGGTGACTTCATAGGTGCTTTGGGTCAGTGTTGTGCTGTATTTACTGCCCAATTCTTTTAATGCATCCTTGATGGCATTCTCGTCCAGCTGCAAATAGGGAGCAAGGTCGACACTGTAACCGGTGGTCATGGCAATCTGTTGCTGTTCCTGACGCTTGGCATCTGTTCCTGAATGACCAAATTTATACGCAGCCTTGACGGCGGCGCGAACATTCAGTGACCGGCAGCAGCTGGCTGGCAGCGTCACCTGGCTGTCCAATACAGTAACGACCATGTTTTTAGTGCCGTAGGTGTCCTTGGTAGCTGCAGTGACAGCCGCAATGGCATCCCGTTGGCTCATTCCACCAACATCCACACCGGCAACGGTAATATTTTCCAAAATGATACCATCCAAATCGGCATTGGAAAAATACGCGTATCCTGCAAGGAGCGCTGTAATGATTGCGGCAATCGCAATACAAATTGCAATGATGCCCACTTTGCGCTGAGAAGACTTTTTCTTCTTATAGCGCCCGGAAGATGTGTTTTTCCTGGAAGAATTTTTGGCTTCCTGCTTTTTTGCCTGGGTGTGTTTTCCCTGATATCTTGCCATTATGCAGCACTCCTTTCTTTCTGTTGTGTAAATATTGTAGCATATTGTGGAGAATTTTCAAGTTACATATATTTACTGAGGTGCTCGATAAATACCTTGGATTGTTTTAAACTGTCAATGCCACCGGCAAGCTTCAAACGAAGTGTGGGCTCTTTTGCAGAAGCAATAAACTGAATTCTGGATTTATATTCCGCCTCTGCGCAAAGACTTGTGATTGCTTCCAGGTTGAAATTTGCCATAGTAAACAGTACATCACCGGCTTTTTGACGAATATCTTTGATGCCCAGTTTTCTGGCATTGGCACGAAGCAGTGCTACATCGATCAGATTCAGCACACCCTTTGGCGGATCGCCATATCGGTCAATAATCTCGTCCAAAAGATCGTCCGCATCGGCTTGTTCCCGGATGGCTGCCATACGACGATAAAGGTCCATACGCTCTTCACCCCGGGAAACATAGTCTTGATTTACATTGGCAGTAATGTTCAAGTCTGCGGTGCAATCCGGCTCCTTGGGTTTTTCTCCACGCTCTTCAAGAACTGCCTCGTCCAGCAGTTTCAAGTACATATCGTAACCCACAGACATCATATGGCCGGATTGTTCTGCGCCCAAAAGATTACCGGCACCGCGAATTTCCAAATCACGCATAGCAATTTTGAAACCGGAGCCAAACTCTGCAAAATCACGAATTGCGGCAAGGCGCTTTTCTGCAATCTCGGTAAGTGATCTGTCCGGACGGTAGGTGAAATAGGCATAGGCATGTCTGGTGGAACGACCTACACGGCCGCGGAGCTGATGCAATTGACTTAAACCAAATCGGTCTGCGTTTTCAATAATTAAGGTGTTTACATTTGGAATATCCAGGCCGGTTTCAATGATCGTTGTGCAAACAAGCACCTGGATTTCACCGTCCGCCATTGCGTGCATAACATCAGCCAGGCCGTCTTCACCCATTTTACCGTGTGCTACACCGATATTGAGGTTAGGGAAACGGCGCTTCAGAGAAGATGCACATTGATCAATGGTGTCTACACGGTTATGCAAATAGTAAACCTGTCCACCACACTCGATCTCCTTGCGAATGGCATCGTCTATGATGGCGTTGTTATGCTCCATCACTAAGGTTTGTACCGGATAGCGGTCAGCCGGGGG
>JAGBVD010000015.1 GCA_017630495.1 Oscillospiraceae bacterium | reverse complement strand
GATGTGCAGTTAAACCCGGCGGATATTGAAATGCAGGTTTACCGGGCCTCCGGCGCAGGTGGTCAGCACGTCAACAAGACCAGCTCTGCGGTGCGCCTGATCCATAAACCCAGCGGTCTGGTGGTGGCCTGCCAGGAGGAGCGCAGCCAGGTGCAAAACCGGGAAAAGTGTATGCGTATTCTGGCCTCCAAGCTTTACGAAATGGAGCAGGAGAAGATCCAATCGGAAAATGACGGTATGCGCCGCAGCCAGGTAGGCACCGGTATGCGCAATGAGCGCATCCGTACTTACAATTTCCCCCAGGGCAGAGTGACCGACCATCGCATCGGCCTTACATTATATAAGATAGATGCGGTGATGGACGGGGCGATTGATGAGATTATCGACGCTTTGGCCACCGCAGACCAGGCAGAGAAATTAAAGAATGCAAAATGATAAATGCAAAATGCTAAATTCTGAAAGGGATTTTATGGAATTTGTTACAAACAGTCCGGAGCAGACGGAGTGTCTGGGGGCAGCGTTGGCGGCTGTTTTGCAGCCGGGCACGGTGATCGCCTTTACCGGAGATCTGGGGGCAGGAAAAACCGCCTTTACCCGGGGCCTTGCCAAGGGCCTGGGGGCAACGGAGCGGGTTACCAGCCCCACCTATACCATTGTAAATGAATATGTAAGCGGCAAAATGCCGCTGTTCCACTTCGATATGTACCGGCTGGGGTCTTCCGACGAGCTGTTTGACATTGGCTGGGAGGACTATTTGCTCCGGGGCGGTGTATGCGCCGTAGAGTGGAGCGAAAATGTGGCCGATGCGCTGGAAGAGAGCATCACCGTCCACATTGAAAAGCTTGGGGACAACACCCGGAAAATCACCATCGAAGGAGGTCAGGGACTTGAACTTGCTGGCATTTGAATCCTCTGCCAAGGCGGCATCGGTGGCTGTGTTTTCCGACGGAGAATTGCTGGGAGAACAGTACCGCAACGACGGCCTGACCCACTCCCAAACACTGCTGCCTATGGCCCAGCAGCTGCTTCAGGACTGCAATTTGCAGGTGGCGGATATCGACGCAGTGGCGGTGGCGGCCGGTCCGGGCAGCTTTACCGGTGTGCGTATCGGTGTGGCGGCGGCCAAGGGCTTTGCCTGGGGCGCGCAAATCCCCTGCTACGGTGTATCCACCTTGGAATCCATGGCCCGGCAGATGAAAGAATTTGAAGGTTACATTTTGCCGGTGATGGATGCCCGGCGGCAGCAGGTATATACTGCGCTGTTTGAAAGCGTTGGAGGCAAGGTTTGCCGTCTTTGGGAAGACCGGGCCATCTCTTTGGAGGACTTGGCCCAAGGGATAAAAACTTTGGAAAAGCCTATTTTTCTTGTTGGCGACGGCAGCATTTTGTGCTATAATACATTAAAAGAGCAGATTCCCGGTCTGGTTTTGCAGCCGGAGGACAAAATGCACCAGCGCTCCCGGGGTGTAGGTCTGGCGGCGTTGGCAGCCATTGCAAATGGCGCAGAAGGCGACGCAGCCGCGCTGACACCCAACTATCTGCGCCTTTCCCAAGCAGAGCGGGAAAGACTAGAAAGAATGGAAAAATAAACCCCTTTTGGGAATAAAGGAGATAGATATTATGGCAAATGTTCACGTTTTGGACCATCCTCTGATTCAGCATAAACTGGCGATCCTGCGCAGCAAAAACACCTCCGTTAAGGAATTCCGCGAGCTGATCGGCGAGATCTCCG
>JAGBVD010000215.1 GCA_017630495.1 Oscillospiraceae bacterium | reverse complement strand
TTCGCAGTTTTGAAGTGGTAACTTTTTTGATTAACAAATAACAAAATTCCCGGAATGCTGACGCATTTCGGGAATTTTTTATGCAGTTAAGCGGAAAAGGGACCGATCAAAACCATTTTATCACTATGGTGTACCGCCCTTGTACGGCGTGTTTTTGTTGTATGAAAATTCTTCCAGCGGGAATACTGCACTTGTCAGGAGGGAAGAAAATGGTAAAAGGAATTTCAAGACAGGTAATCGTAGTGAAATCACCGGACCCCAAGCTGTTTGAGCAGGCTATATTTATTTTAAAGGATGAGGCAATTGGGGCAGAGGGCATAACGGATGAGATGCTTTTAAAAGAAGCCAATAAGATCATCCGGACAACCAATCGTTCCGGTAAGCATAAATCCAATTTGTCCGGTGCGGTATGGGCCTGCGGCGGTGCGATGCTTACGGGGATTCTCTGGCTGGTGAGTTCACTGCTTTGACTTGCGAAAATGGGAAAACTGTGATATAATCGCCCGGAAAAGGGCGGTGATAACTGTGCGGATCGGCAATATTGAAGTGAATAATCCTTTGATGCTTGGCCCAATGGCCGGTGTAACGGACTGGGCATTTCGCACAGTTTGCGCGCAGATGGGCGCGAATATTACCGTTACGGAGATGGTATCTTCCAGGGCGCTTGTTTACAAGGATAAGAAAAGTGCAACACTACTACGCAAAAACGAGGGCAGTATTTGTGGCGCGCAGATATTCGGAAATGATCCGGAGATTATGGCTCAAGGTGCAGTTTTGGCATTGGAGATTTCCGGTTGCGATTTTATTGATATCAATATGGGTTGCCCTATGCCGAAAATCGCCAATTCCGGCGATGGCTGCGGCTTGATGCGCACACCCCAGCTGGCTGCGGATATTGTTTCTGCGGTTTCAAAGGCTGTCAATGTGCCGGTAACAGTGAAATGCCGACTTGGTTGGGACAAAGGCTCCATAAATGTATTGGACTTTTCCAGGCTTATGGAGGACAGCGGCGCTGCGATGCTGACAGTCCACGGTCGCACCCGCAGTATGCTCTATTCCGGAAAAGCGGATTGGGATATGATCGCCAAGGTGAAACAGCAGCTGTCCATACCGGTCATCGCCAATGGCGATATTATAGATGCGGAAACCGCCATTCGCTGTCAAAATTGGACACAGGCAGATGGCATTATGGTTGGTAGAGCTACCTTTGGAAACCCCTGGGTATTTTCGGAGATTCAAGCAGCGCTAAAAGGGGAAGAACCGTTTGTGCGGCCGCCTCTTGCCAAGCGTGTAGACACGGCGGTTAAACAGTTTGAACTTGCCTTTGAGGATAAAGGCGAGCATATTGCCTGCTTGGAGGCCAGAAAACATTTTGCCTGGTATCTGCGTGGTGTTGCTTATAGTAATTATTATAAGGAACAGATTTCTGCAATCCAGACGATGGAGGATATTTACCGTATCGCTGAAGGTGTTCGCAGAGATTTGCAATAATTTCATAGAATGATAATTTTGCCGTTTCACATCCTATCCTATGAGGTGATGGTGTGAAACGGCGATTTTTATGCGTGATATTACTTGTTGTGATTTTGATGTTGCCGGTGCGGGCGGAAACGATTCGTTGGGTGGATTTTGGAGTGCCCTATGAATCATTAAAATATGCGATGGATGTGGACATCACAACGGCAGAGCAAGAAAAGCATATCAGTTGGATTGATATATTGGCGCTGGCCGGTTGCCGCACCGGCGGTAAGTGCGGTTTGGCATCGGTAAAAAAGGCGACGGTCGAGCTGAAAGAAGACAGATCCCCGGAAGAATTGTTGGGAGACCTATATAAGTATTATGATTATTATCACAAAGTCTATGAAAGTGTTTTGGGTGGCCTTTTGGGAAATTATGCTGTTGAGGTAAACGGAGAACTAAAACCACAGTATGGACTGAAAGCCTTTTCCCCAATCGCTGCCGGGTACGGTTACAGTCATTGCGCGGATTTTGGCAATCGACGCAGCTTTGGTTTTGCCAGAAAGCATCTGGGTAATGATTTGATGGGCAGTCAGGGGACACCGATTGTGGCTGTAGAAGGTGGTGTTGTGGAAGCGATGGGCTGGAATCGGTATGGTGGCTGGCGGATCGGCATCCGTAGCTTTGATTCCAAGCGATATTACTATTATGCCCATCTGCAAAAGGACAGACCCTTCGCGCCGGGACTGGAGCAGGGAGATATTGTACAGGCAGGAGATTTGATTGGCTTTATGGGAAGGACCGGCTATTCCGACAAGGAAAATGTCAACAACATTCAAACGGTGCATTTGCATTTTGGAATGGAATTGGTGTTTGAAGAATGGCAAAAAGAATGCAATTCAGAGATATGGATCGATGTATATAATATCGTTCGTCTCTTAAATCAGCACAGAAGCAGTATTCAAAAAATAGAAGGCGGTTGGAAACGGGTGTATCCTTTTGTGGATTTGGATATAGAGAGCTATCCAAAGGGCGATAAATTTGTGTAAAATTTTCTGCAAAAGTCTTTCCACGGGGTTTGACAAAATACTGCCTCTGTGGTATACTAATCCAGATAAAATTTACAGGAGGATTCCCCAATGAAGGATATGGCTGTTAAGTTAAAGACAGTTGGTTGCTCCATTGACGGTGTTTCTTTCTCCAATTTTCCGCTTACAAAGGATTTGTTTCCTTTTGGCGATCGTGAATATGTTGTTTTTCCCGGCTTTTGCGATGTGCATGTGCATTTTCGTGAGCCGGGATTTTCTTATAAAGAAACAATGGAGACTGGAAGCAAAGCGGCAGCCCGGGGCGGCTACACGGCTGTATGTACAATGCCAAACCTGAAACCTGTTCCGGACTGCAAAGAGAATTTGGATGCACAGTTGGAGTTGGTGAAAAACTCCGTGATCCACATCTATCCCTACGGCTCGATCACTATTGGTCAACAAGGCCGGGAGTTGGCTGCAATGGAAGAAATGGCAGCAGATGTGATTGGATTCTCCGATGACGGTAAGGGCATCCAGGAAGAGGAAATGATGCGCAGTGCGATGCTCCGGGCAAAAGCGCTGAATAAAATGATTGTTGCTCACTGTGAGGTGAATGACCTGCTTCGCGGCGGCTATATCCACGACGGTGAGTATGCCGCAAAACACGGCCATAAGGGTATCTGCAGCGCCAGTGAATATGAGCAGATTGCAAGAGATTTGAAGCTTGCAGAAGAAACCGGCTGTAAGTACCATGTGTGCCACATTTCCACAAAGGAAAGTGTGGAACTGATTCGACAGGCAAAGGCCAAAGGGGTGGATGTAACTTGCGAAACCGCACCCCATTACCTGATCATGAACGACAATGACCTTCAGGAGGACGGCAGATTTCGGATGAATCCACCGATTCGCAGTGAGGAAGACCGTCTGGCTTTGGTGGAAGGCTTGAAGGATGGCACTATCGATATGATCGCTACAGACCACGCGCCCCACAGTGCGGAAGAAAAATCTAAAGGTTTGGCCGGTAGCGCTTTTGGAGTAGTTGGCATTGAGACTGCCTTTGCAGCGATGTACACCTATATGGTTTTGCCGGGGATAATCACCCTTGAGCGATTGGTTGAGTTATTGACGATCAATCCCAGAAAGCGCTTTGGAATTCCCCTTGGGGAGGATTACACGGTTTGGGATTTAAATGAGAAGTTTACGGTTGACACGAAGGATTTTCTGTCTATGGGAAAAGCAACGCCCTTTGAAGGTATGAAGATGCAGGGGCAGTGCGTGTTGACTGTTTGTGATGGAAAAGCTGTTTATAGAAAATGATTTGGGAGGCATTTGAAAATGGCAAAGAGAACGGATATTAAGAAGGTTTTAATTATCGGCTCCGGCCCGATCGTGATCGGTCAGGCTGCAGAGTTTGACTATGCAGGCACCCAGGCTTGTTTAGCCCTTAAGGAAGAGGGTTATGAGGTCGTGCTTTGCAACTCCAATCCTGCAACCATTATGACGGATACTACCATTGCCGATAAGGTTTATATGGAGCCTTTGACGTTGGAGTATATTGCAAAGATCCTTCGTTATGAGCGCCCGGATGCCATTTTGCCCGGTATTGGTGGCCAGACCGGCTTGAATCTGGCAATGCAGCTGGAAAAGAAGGGCGTCCTCAAAGAATGTAATGTGGAGCTTTTGGGCACCAGCAGCGCATCTATTGAAAGAGCCGAAGACAGAGATTTGTTTAAGCAGATGTGTGAGCAAATCGGTGAGCCGGTTATTCCCTCTGAAATTACCTACTCCATTGAGGAGGCAAAGGAGGCTGCCAATCGAATTGGTTACCCGGTTGTTCTGCGCCCTGCCTTCACCCTGGGTGGTACCGGTGGCGGCTTTGCCTATAGTGAAGAAGAACTGGTGGAAATCGGCCTGAATGCTTTTAAGCTTTCTCCGGTGCATCAGGTGCTGGTGGAAAAGAGTGTCAAGGGTTACAAGGAAATCGAGTTTGAAGTTATGCGCGATTCCAATGACCATGCCATCACCATCTGTGGTATGGAGAACATTGATCCGGTGGGTGTGCATACCGGTGACTCCATCGTTGTTGCACCTATTATGACCCTGAATGACCAGGATTTGAAGATGCTCAATGATTCTGCGCTGAAGATTATTCGTGAGCTGAAAATTGCAGGTGGCTGCAATGTGCAGTTCGCGCTGAATCCCAACACAAGTGAGTATTATCTGATTGAAGTCAACCCCCGTGTATCCCGTAGCTCTGCGCTGGCATCCAAGGCTTCCGGTTATCCCATCGCCCGGGTGACTGCAAAGATCGCCGTGGGTATGTCTCTGGAGGAAATTAAGATTGCCAACACCAATGCTGCCTTTGAGCCGCAGCTGGATTATGTGATTGCAAAGCTGCCCAGATTCCCCTTTGACAAGTTTGCTGCCGCCTCCAATTCTCTTGGTACACAAATGAAAGCTACCGGTGAAGTTATGGGCATCGGCTCCAATCTGGAGGAGTGCCTGCTCAAAGGTATCCGGTCTCTGGAAATTGGCGTTGACCATTTGTATCTTTCCAAATTTGATGCTATGTCCAAAGAGGAACTGCTTGACTACATCAGCCAGTTCCGGGATGACAATATTTACGCAATTTCCCAGCTTATGCGTCTGGGTGTGACGGTGCAGCAGCTGCACGAGGTCACTAAAATTACGGCTTATTTCCTGGAAGCCATTGAGCGTATTGTTGCAATGGAAAAGGTGCTGCAGAATCATGCAAATGATAAGCAAACCTTGATCGATGCCAAAAAAATGGGCTTTAGTGATAAGTTTATCGCCAAGCTTTGGGGCACAACAGAGCTGAATGTTTATAATTTCCGCAAGGAGAATCAGATTTTCCCGACCTTTAGAATGGTGGACACCTGTCACACCGGAGCCTATATCCCGTATTTCTATTCTTCCTACACCGGCGATAATGCGTCTGTGCTGACTGATCGCAAGAAGATCGTTGTGTTGGGTGCAGGTCCGATTCGTATCGGTCAGGGCGTGGAATTTGATTATTCCACAGTGCATGCAGTTACAACCATTCGCAATTCCGGCTATGAAGCGATTATTATCAATAACAACCCGGAGACTGTTTCTACAGACTACACCACAGCGGACAAGCTGTATTTTGAGCCTTTGACTCCGGAAGATGTTATGAACATCATTGAATTTGAAAAGCCTGAAGGCGTTATTGCATCTCTGGGCGGCCAGACAGCGATCAATCTGGCGCAGCCACTGATGGAGCGCGGTGTAAAGATCATCGGTACGGATTGCGCAGCAATTGAGCGGGCAGAAAACCGTGACAGCTTTGAGAAGATCCTCTCTGAACTGAATATTCCCCAGCCCAAGGGCAGAGCGGTTACAAAGATCGAGGACGGTATCGCCACGGCTGCAGAAATCGGCTATCCTGTACTGGTTCGTCCCAGCTTTGTTCTTGGCGGTCGTGCTATGCAGATCGTTGCAAACGAGGAGCAGCTGCGCCATTACTTGAAATCAGCTGTTGAAATTGATGAGGACAAGCCGGTACTGGTGGACAAATATATCCAGGGCAAGGAAGTTGAGGTCGATGCAATTTGTGACGGCATCAATGTCTTTGTTCCCGGTATTATGGAACTGGTTGAGCGTACCGGTGTTCACTCCGGTGACTCTATGAGTGTGTATCCTGCCTTCAGCATTTCCAATAAGGTTAAGGGTATCATTTTGCAGTATGCCAAGAAGCTTGGCCTGGGAATCGGTATTATCGGTTTGTATAACATTCAGTTTATTGTGGATAAGGACGATAATGTGTTTATCATTGAGGTAAACCCCCGTTCCTCCCGTACTGTGCCGTTCCTTTCCAAGGCTACCGGCTACAGCCTGGCGGATATTGCTACCGAGGTTATCCTCGGCAAGAGCTTGAAAGAGCAGGGATTGTTTGACATTTATCCGGAGGAAAAAGAGCGTTGGTATGTCAAAGCACCGGTATTCTCCTTCAACAAGCTCCGCGGTCTGGATGCCTATTTGTCTCCGGAAATGAAGTCTACCGGTGAGGCCATTGGTTACGACGATAAGCTCAATCGCGCACTGTATAAGGCATTGCAGGCGGCTGGTATGCATTTGCAGAACTACGGTACTGTTTTGGCAACGATTGCCGACAAGGACAAGGAGGAGGCCCTGCCGCTGATCCGCCGCTTCTATAATCTGGGCTTTAATATTCAGGCTACAGAAGGTACTGCCATGTTCTTGAAGGCTAACGGTATCCGTACGCATATGCTGCGTAAGATCAGCGATGGCAGCGAAGAGATTCCCGAAGCATTGCGCCAGGGCCACATCGCCTATGTGATCAACACAAGAGATCCTGGTACCAGCAGTACTACAAATGATGGTCACCAGATTCGTTTGTTGGCAACAGAAAACAATGTAACGATCTTTACGGCACTGGATACTGTGCGAGTTTTGCTGGATGTTTTGGAAGAAACAACACTGACCATTTCCACCATTGATGCTTAAGAGGTGTATATGAAGCAAGGTCGATTTGTAATCAAAGAGAATAAGCAGCTTACTGACAGTGTCTGGCAAATGACTCTTTGCGGTGATGTATCTGCTATTACTGCGCCCGGTCAGTTTGTGAATATTCAGCTGGACGGCCGATACCTGCGTCGACCCATTTCTGTGTGTGATGTAAATGAAAATACCCTTACTATTGTCTATAAAGTAGTGGGTAAAGGCACCGAACAAATGGCAAATATGCAGGAGGGAGAGCTGGATGTGCTCACCGGACTGGGTAATGGCTATGATCTTTCCGTTGCAGGGGAAAACCCTGTGTTGATCGGAGGCGGCGTTGGTGTTCCGCCGATGTATTTGCTGGCTCGCAGACTGATCGAGCAGGGCAAAAAGGTAAAAGTGATCCTCGGCTTTAATACGAAGCAGGAAATCTTTTACGAGGAAGAATTTAAAGCCTTGGGCGCAGATGTAATGGTAACCACCGTGGATGGTTCCTACGGAAAGAAAGGTTTCGTTACAAATGCCCTGGAAGATTTGGATTACTCCTATTTTTACACCTGCGGGCCGGAGCCGATGCTCAAGGCGGTATATCGCGCATCTACCACCTCCGGTCAGATGAGCTTTGAAAAGCGGATGGGTTGTGGCTTTGGCGCCTGTATGGGTTGTTCCTGCAAGACCATCACCGGCTATAAACGCATCTGCAAGGAAGGCCCGGTTATGCGGAAGGAGGAAATCCTATGGGAAGATTAAGCGTAAATCTTTGCGGAATCCAGCTGGATAATCCGGTAATTCCTGCCTCCGGTACATTCGGTTATGGCTATGAGTATGCCGAGCTTTATGATATTAACTGTTTAGGTACTTTCTCTTTCAAGGGTACTACAAAGCAACCGCGATTTGGTAATCCTACCCCCAGAATCGCAGAATGTACCGCCGGTATGATCAATGCGGTTGGTCTGCAAAATCCCGGTGTGGAAAAGGTGATTTCCGAAGAACTCCCCAAGCTGAAAGAATGCTTTCACAAGCCGGTAATGGCCAATGTCAGCGGTTTTAGTATCGAGGAGTATGCCCATACTTGTGAAAAACTGGACAAAGAGGAGCAGGTCGGTTGGCTGGAAGTGAATGTCAGCTGTCCCAATGTTCACGGCGGTGGTATGAGCTTCGGCACAGACCCGAAGGCTGCTGCAGAGGTTACTGCTGCAGTTAAGAAGGTTACCACCAAGCCGGTTATTGTGAAATTAAGCCCCAATGTAACAGATATCGTATCCATCGCAAAGGCTTGCGAGGATGCCGGCGCGGACGGCATTAGCCTGATCAACACCATGCTTGGAATGCGGATCGATCTGCGCACTAAAAAGCCGGTGATCGCCAACAAAATGGGCGGTTTCTCCGGTAGTGCCATCTTCCCGGTGGCCGTGCGGATGGTCTATCAGGTGGCCAATGCAGTCAGTGTTCCCGTGGTGGGCATGGGCGGTGTCACTACTGCAGAAGATGTGGTGGAAATGATGCTTGCCGGTGCAACTGCGGTGGAGATCGGCGCGGCAAACCTTGTCAACCCCTTTACTTGCCGGGACATTATTGAACAGCTTCCGGCTGTTATGGATAAATATGGAATCAATACATTGCAGGAAATTATTGGAGGTGCAAAGTAATGGGTAGAGATGTAATTGTTGCTTGTGATTTTGCAAGCGCACAGCAAACATTTGATTTTCTGGATAAGTTTACAGGAAGAAAGCCTTTTGTGAAGATCGGAATGGAACTTTACTATGCGGAAGGTCCGGAGATTGTCCGCCAAATCAAGGCGAGAGGGCATAAGATTTTTCTGGATTTGAAGCTGCACGATATTCCCAACACTGTTAAGAAGGCGATGGCTGTCCTTTCCAATCTGGATGTGGATATTACTAATTTGCATGCTGCCGGTGCAACTGCAATGATGCAGGGTGCATTGGAAGGCCTGACGCGCCCTGACGGCACGCGCCCCTTGCTGATTGCCGTTACCCAGCTGACCTCCACTGACCAGGAGAGCATGGAGCGGGATCTGCTGATCAAGGAGCCTATCGATCAGGTGGTTATGCACTATGCCAAGACTGCAAAAAATGCGGGCCTTGACGGTGTGGTGTGTTCTCCGCTGGAATCCGGAAAAGTCCACGATGTCTGTGGTAAGGACTTTTTGACCATTACCCCCGGTGTTCGCTTTGCCGATGGAGATGTGGGCGATCAGAAGCGGGTGATGACACCTGCGCAGGCAAAGGAAATCGGCTCCGACTATATTGTGGTAGGCCGGCCTATTACTGCGGCTGCTGACCCTGTTGCGGCCTACGAGCGGTGCGTTGCGGAATTTGTGGATTAAGGAGAAAGATATGGAAGGCTACAAAAGAGAGTTTATTGCATTCCTGGAGAGCGCAGGTGTATTAAAATTCGGTGATTTTACCGCCAAGAGCGGCAGAAAGATTCCGTACTTTATCAATGCCGGTATGATTAAAACCGGCGAAGAAATCGCAAAGCTGGGTGAGTTCTATGCAAAAGCTTACTTTGACAAGCTCGGCGCAAAGAAGGCTGTTTTGTACGGTCCTGCTTACAAGGGCATTTCCATTGCTGTTTCTGCTGCTGTTGCATTGAGCAAGAACGGTCTGGATGTTCCGTTCTTCTTTAACCGCAAAGAAGCAAAGGACCACGGTGAAGGTGGTGTATTTGTTGGTTATGTACCTCAGGCTGGTGAGGAGATCGTCATCGTAGAAGATGTGATTACCGCCGGTACTGCAATCCGGGAGAGTATGGCTATTTTATCCGGCCTGGAGAATGTTAAGGTTGCTGCTACATTTGTTATGGTGGACCGGAAGGAAAAAGGCCAGGGGGAGAAGGGCGCAATGACAGAAATCGAGGAGCAATTTGGTTTCCCTGTCTACAGCGTCGTAGATGTTTATGACATCATCGAGTATTTGGAGCAAGACCCTGCAAATGCTGACAATGTTGCAAGAATCAAGAACTATCTGGCTGTGAATGGAGCAAAAGAATGAGAAGTTTGATTGATATTGTTGATTTTTCCGTCGAGGAATTGGATGAGCTGTTGAAGACGGCTTGCGATATTATTGAAAATCCTGCAAAGTATGCAGAGTCCTGTAAGGGTAAGAAATTGGCAACCTTGTTTTTTGAGCCTTCTACCCGTACCCGCTTGAGCTTTGAGGCAGCAATGATGGAATTGGGCGGCAATGTCCTTGGCTTCAGTGAGGCTAGTTCTTCCTCTGCTTCCAAAGGCGAAAGTGTTGCGGATACTGCAAAAATGATCAGCTGCTATGCAGATATTATTGCAATGCGCCATCCCAAGGAGGGCGCGCCTTATGTGGCTGCGAAGAGCGCGTGGATCCCTGTGATCAATGCCGGTGACGGCGGACATTGTCATCCCACCCAGACCTTGGCTGATCTGTTGACGATTTACCGGGAGCTGGGCAGATTGGAAAATCTGACCGTTGGCTTCTGCGGTGATTTGAAATACGGCAGAACAGTACATTCCTTGCTTGCCGCATTGGCAAGATATAAAAACATCAAGGTGGTTTTGATTTCCCCCGAGGAACTGAAGCTGCCCAAGTATGTAAAGTATGATGTTCTGGATAAGGCCGGTATGGAATATGTGGAAACCACATCTTTGGAAGAGTCTATGCCCCAGCTGGATGTGCTGTATATGACGCGAATCCAGCGTGAGCGTTTTGACAGCTTTGACGAATATGAGCGTTTGAAGGACAGCTATATCCTGACTGCTGAAAAAATGCAGCTGGGCAAGGATACCATGCGTGTACTGCATCCGCTGCCCAGAGTGAACGAGATCAGTGTGGCTGTGGACAACGATCCCCGAGCCGCCTATTTCCGTCAGGCACTCAATGGCAAATATATGCGTATGGCTCTGATCCTTAAGCTTCTGAAGGAAGCGGAGGAAGGCCGTCAGATGGAGCAAATCCAGAATACAGTCACAAACGAATTTTACTGTGACAATCCCAGATGCATCAGCTCCGTGGAGCAGGAATTGCCCCATGTATTCAAGTGCGTGAACCCGGAAATGGGTATTTATCGCTGCATTTATTGTGAAGCAAAAAAGACCAGAAAATAAGTCCGCGAAATAGATCCCGGTTTGACCCAGAAAATCCTACAAATTTTCCCGTCAAACCGGGACGTTTCGTGTTAAAAAGAACAAATTTTTAAAAAGTGCTTTGTTGTTTCTTGACAGTACTTTTGTTGCATGTTAAAATTTAATTACAAGTTGAATATCGCTTTCTGCGACTGACGGAAAAAGTGGAGCACCACGAAGGAACAGAAAGTGTTGGCTTAGGCCAATTTGCCGACCGTCTGGGCGCATTTAGCTGTATAGGTTAAGTGCGCTCTTTTATATTTTACAGGAGGTACAATATGAAAAAAGTTGGTATCATTATGGGTAGTGACAGCGATCTGCCGATCATTCAAAAGACCGTTGACACACTTCGTGCACTGGACATTCCTTTTGAGGTGCACGTATATTCTGCACACAGAACACCTGTCGAAGCTAGGGATTTTGCACTCTGCGCGAGATCTAACGGCTTCGGCGTTTTAATTGCTGCAGCCGGTATGGCAGCCCATCTGGCCGGCGCAATCGCTGCAAACACCACACTGCCGGTAATCGGCATCCCTTGCAAATCCTCTGCTCTGGATGGAATGGACGCTCTGCTGTCTACAGTACAGATGCCTACAGGTATTCCGGTTGCAACGGTTGCTATTAACGGCGGCGCAAATGCCGCACTGCTGGCAGCGCAGATTATTGCTGTAGAAGATGCAGATCTGGCGGCAAAGCTGGATGCAAAGCGTCAAAAGGATGCGCAAAACGTGCTGGATAAAGATGCCGGCATTTTAGAAAGACTGTAAACAAAGGGCTTGCCCTCAACTATATTAAAGGAGAAAACGATTATGGAAAAGAAACTTGTTTATACCGGCAAAACCAAGGACGTATTTGCACTGGAAAATGGAAACTATCTGCTGAAGTTTAAGGACGACTGCACAGGCAAGGACGGTGTGTTCGACCCCGGTGAAAACGCTGTTGGTCTGACCATCGATGGCGTGGGTGATGTAAACCTGCGTATGTCCATCTACTTCTTTGAGAAGATCAATGCTGCAGGCATCAAGACCCACTATGTCAGCGCTGATCTGGAAAATACAACTATGGAAGTTCTGCCCGGCAAGGTATTTGGCAAGGGCCTGGAAGTTATCTGCCGCTATAAGGCTGTTGGATCCTTCTTCCGCCGCTACTCCGACTACTGTACCGAGGGTCAGGACTTGCCTGCATATGTGGAAACTACTTTCAAGAATGACGAGAAGGGCGACCCCCTGGTTACCAAGGATGGCCTGGTAGATCTGGGTGTTTTGACTGCCCAGCAGTATGATGATCTGAAGGCTATGACCCAGGCAATCACCAAGATCGTTGCGGACGATCTGAAGGAAAAGGGCCTGGATATGTACGATATCAAGTTCGAGTTTGGCTATGACGCAGACGGAAAGGTGATGCTCATTGATGAGATCGCCTCCGGCAATATGCGCGTTTACAAGGATGGTCAGTATGTTGACCCCATGACACTCAATAAATTGTTCTTTGCCTAATTACACAAGCACAAAGGAGTAAACAATGGGCGGTTTTTTTGGAATCACATCCAAACAGGATTGTATGGTTGAGGTTTTCTTTGGCGTGGATTACCATTCACACCTGGGCATTCGCAGAGGTGGTATGGCGGCCTACGACAAGGAGATTGGCCTGCAAAGGAAGATCCACAATATTGAGAACTCTCCCTTCCGGACAAAGTTTGAAAATATCTTTGATGAGATGCACGGCACATCGGTCATTGGATGCATCAGCGACAGTGATCCACAACCGATGCTGATCCGGTCCAGATTGGGAACATTTGCCATTTCCACCATCGGTGTTGTCAACAATGCAAATGCACTGATCGACACATATCTGTCCAATGGCGCGCATTTTGATGCGATGACCGGCGGTAAGGTGAATTCCACAGAATTGGTCGCAGCGCTGATCGGTCTGAAGAACAGCTTTGTGGAGGGCATCCAGTTTGCCCAAAGTGTGATTGACGGAACGGCAAATATTATGATCCTGAAAGATGACGGCAACATTGTTGTTGCCCGGGATCGCTACGGCAGAATTCCAGTTCAGTTGGGTAAAAACGAGGATGGCTACTGCGCATCCTTTGAACGTTTTGCCTATACAAAGTTGGGTTTTGAGCATATTCGGGAGTTGGGCCCCGGTGAGATTGTGGAACTGTCTCCCGAGGGTATAACCCAGCTTGCAGAGCCCGGCAAGGAAATGCATATGTGCGCGTTTTTGTGGAGCTATTACGGCTATCCAGCATCTACCTATGAAGATATCAATGTGGAAGCAATGCGCTATCGTAATGGTGCGGCTATCGCGGAGCGCGATATGCAGCAAGGCAGAACGATGGATATTGACTATGTGGGCGGTGTGCCGGACTCCGGAACACCCCATGCCATCGGCTATGCAAACCGCACCGGTAAACCTTTTGCCAGAGCGTTTATCAAATACACGCCTACCTGGGCAAGAAGCTTTACACCGGCCAAGCAATCTGATCGCAAAAAGATTGCAAAGATGAAGCAAATTCCCGTCCATGAATTGATTACAGATAAGAAACTCTTGTTTGTGGATGACTCCATTGTCCGCGGCACACAGCTGCGTGAAACCGTCGAATTCCTCTACAATAATGGCGCAAAGGCAGTGCATATGCGTTCTGCTTGTCCGCCGATTATGTATGGTTGTAAGTACCTTAACTTTACCCGCGCAACCAACGATATAGAGCTGATCTCCCGTCAAACAATTCTGGAGCTTGAGGGTGAAGAGGGTCTGAAGCATATACAGGAATATGCGGATGGCAACAGTGAACGGGGCAAGAAAATGCGCCGGGCCATCTGCGAGAAATTTAAGTTTGATTCTTTGGGCTTCCAAACAGCTGAAGGTGTTGTGAATGCCATCGGATTGGAACCCTGCAAGCTTTGCACCTACTGCTGGAACGGCAGAGGTTAAGTGAAAGGATTAGGATAATGGAAAAGAGCTATTCTGCCAGTTATGCAGCAGCCGGTGTAGACATTACTGCCGGTTATCGCGCTGTAGAGCTTATGAAGAAACATGTTGCCCGTACCCGTAACGAGGGCTGTCTGGATGATGTGGGTGGTTTTGGCGGTTGTTTTGGTTTGCCCATTGCCGGTATGGAAGAGCCGGTGCTGGTTTCCGGCACTGACGGTTGCGGCACTAAGGTGAAGCTTGCCATTTTGATGGACAAGCACGACACCATCGGCATTGATGCAGTTGCTATGTGCGTTAATGACATTATCTGTGTTGGTGCAAAGCCGCTGTTCTTCCTGGATTATATTGCTTGTGGCAAAAACATCCCGGAAAAGATTGCCGAAATCGTCGCCGGTGTTGCAGAGGGCTGTGTTCAGTCCGGAGCTGCACTGATTGGCGGTGAAACTGCTGAACATCCCGGTATGATGCCTGTTGAGGAGTACGACCTTGCCGGCTTTGCTGTAGGCATTGTGGATAAGAAAAAGATTATTGATAACAGTAAAATGGAAGCAGGGGATGTTGTGATTGCTCTGCCGTCTACCGGTATCCATTCCAACGGATTCAGCCTGTGCCGAAAAGTGTTCGACATTGACAATAACCCTCCTGCTCTGTACGAGCCTTGCGAGGAGCTGGGCGGTAAAACTGTTGCCGAGGCCCTGTTGACACCGACCAGAATTTATGTCAAGCCTGTCCTGGCTTTGTTGGAGAAGGTAAATGTAAAGGGCATCAGCCATATCACCGGCGGTGGTTTCTATGAGAACATTCCCCGCAGCATTCCGGATGGCCTGGGTGCCAAAATCAACCGCAGTGCTGTCAAGATTTTGCCCATCTTTGATTTGATTGCGAAGGTCGGCAATATCCCCGAAAGAGATATGTTCAATACCTACAATATGGGTGTTGGTATGAGTATTGTTGTACCGGCAGACCAGGTAGAAACTGCTGTGCAGATTCTGAAAGAACAGGGCGAGGATGCCTATGTGATCGGTCAGATCGTTAAGTCTGAGGATAAGATCGTTATTGAGTAAGTGAGGGAGAAAGAATGGATAAGGCCAGAATTGCCGTACTTGTTTCCGGCGGCGGCACGAACCTGCAAGCATTGATTGATGCCCAGAATAAAGGCATCATCCAAAGCGGAGAAATCGTGTTGGTGATTTCCAACAATCCGGATGCCTACGCATTGCAGCGCGCCCAAAAGGTTGGTATTTCTACACAGATCGTTACAAAAAAGCAGTGCGGAAGCCAGGACGCATTTGAAGAGAAGATCAAACAGTTAATCGATACATATGCTGTCGACTTAATCGTTTTGGCCGGCTTTATGTCCATTCTCAGTGAGAACTTTACAAAGGATTATCCCCAGCGGATTATCAATGTCCATCCTTCGCTGATTCCTTCTTTTTGCGGCAAAGGATTTTATGGCCTGCGTGTCCACCAGGAGGCTTTGGCGTACGGTGTCAAAGTTACCGGTGCAACAGTCCACTTTGTCAATGAGATTCCCGATGGCGGTAAGATCATTATGCAAAAAGCTGTGTATATCGAAGATGGTGACACCCCCGAAATTTTGCAAAAGCGTGTTATGGAGCAGGCTGAATGGGAAATTCTTCCTGCCGCAGTGGAACTTGTTAGTAAGCAGCTATGTAGCTGAATGAAAGGAACATAGATATGAACGTGTATGAAGTTGGTTGTCTTAAGGAAAAATTGTCCACCAATGCGTATCCCGGTCGCGGCATTGTTTTGGGTGTCAGCCCCAATGGTCAGTATGCTGTTTCTGCCTACTTTATTATGGGCCGCAGCGTGAACAGCCGGAATCGGGTGTTTGTACAAGAGCCGGATGGCATCCGCACCGAAGCATTTGATCCCAGTTTGATGAAGGATCCTCATTTAATCATTTATCACCCTGTCCGTGAGGCTGGTTGTGGCCTGATTGTTACAAATGGAGATCAGACCGATACCATTTGGGAATATCTGGCTAGGGGAGAGAGCTGGGAAGCCGCGTTGCGTACCAGAATGTTTGAAGATGACGGTCCTAACTGGACACCCAGAATTTCCGGTCTGCAGTCTGTTGATGGCAGCTACAAAATGTCCATTTTGAAGGCGGCAGATGCAGAAGGTACTGCCTGCGCCCGGTTCTTCTATGAATATCCTGCAATTTCCGGATTAGGTCATTTTATCCACACCTATGTTTGTGATGGAAATCCCGTTATTCCCACCTTCCAGGGTGAGCCGGAGCGGGTTGCACTTTGCGACGATATTGATGAACTGACAAATACCCTCTGGGAAAATCTGAATCCGGACAACAAGATTTCCTTGTTCGTCCGTTACACCGACAGAAAGACCGGTGCCTATACCCAGCGGATTCTGAATAAACACCAATAAGGAGAAGGAAAATGAAGGAATTTGAACTGAAATACGGCTGTAATCCTAATCAAAAGCCTGCAAAATTATATATGCATGATGGCTCCGAGCTGCCTTTTGCAATTCTGAATGGTCGTCCCGGTTACATCAACTTTATGGATGCGCTGAACTCCTGGCAGCTCGTCAAGGAGCTGAAGGAAGCTACCGGTATGGTATGCGCCACTTCCTTTAAGCACGTTTCTCCTACATCTGCAGCTGTTGGCAAGCCCCTGAGTGAGGAACTGAAGAAGGCATGCTTTGTGGATGATGTGGAAGGTCTGGATGAGAATCCTCTTGCTTGCGCCTATGCCCGTGCCCGTGGCGCTGACCGTCTGTGCTCTTTTGGCGACTGGGTTGCGCTGAGCGATGTTTGTGATGAAATGACCGCCAAGCTGATTGCCCGCGAGGTTTCCGACGGTGTTATCGCCCCCGGCTACACAGAGGAAGCTTTGGCTGTTCTCAAGACTAAGCGCAATGGCAACTATAATGTGGTTGCTATCAAAGCTGATTTTGTTCCTGCTGAAGTGGAGAACAAGCAGATCTTTGGTATTACTTTCCAGCAGGGCCGCAATAACTTTAAGATCGGTGAAGAGCTGCTGCACAATATTGTTACTGAGAACAAAGAGATTCCCGAGAGTGCAAAGATCGATCTGATCGTGTCTTTGATTACCTTGAAGTACACCCAATCCAACTCTGTTTGCTTCGCTGTAGATGGCCAGGCAATCGGTGTCGGTGCCGGTCAGCAGAGCCGTGTTCACTGCGTCAGACTGGCAGGCGGCAAGGCCGATACTTGGTTCCTGCGTCAGCATCCCAAGACTTTGAACTTGCCCTTCCGTGCTGACCTGGGTCGTCCCGGTCGTGACAATGTTATCGATGGCTATATCAACGGTAACGAAGAGGATGTTTGCGCGGATGGTATCTGGCAGAACTATTTCACTGTGCGTCCCGAACCGCTGACTGCACAGGAGAAGCGTGCTTGGCTGGATTCTCGCGATGCCGTTGCTCTGGGTTCTGATGCATTCTTCCCGTTCGCGGATTCTGTCAAGCGTGGCGCTGCCTCCGGTGTCAAATATATTGCTGAGCCCGGTGGCTCTATTCGTGACGATCTGGTCATTGAAGAATGTAACAAGAAGGGCATTGCAATGGCCTTTACCGGTATGCGCTTGTTCCACCATTAATGGAGGGGAATCAATGAAGATTTTAGTTGTTGGCGGTGGCGGCCGCGAGCATGCCATCATCAAAAAACTTAAAGAAAATAAGCAAATCACGCAGATTTTTGCGTTACCCGGAAACGGTGGAATGGCAAAGGATGCTACCTGCGTCAATATTTCCGCAACCGATCTGGACGGTATCGTATCGTTTGCAAAGGAAAACTGCGTTGATTACGCTGTGGTCGCACCGGATGATCCGCTGGTGTTGGGCTGTGTTGACAGACTCAATGCCATTGGAATTCCTTGCTTTGGCCCGGATGCAAAGGCAGCGATTATTGAGGGAAGTAAGGCTTTTTCCAAGGATTTGATGAAAAAGTACAACATTCCCACCGCCGCCTACGAGATCTTTACAGACATTGACAAGGCGCTTGCTTATGTCAAGACAGCACCGATTCCTACGGTTATTAAGGCTGATGGTCTTGCGCTGGGTAAAGGCGTTATCATTGCACAAACCAGAGAAGAAGCTGTTGCAGCTGTAACGGATATGATGGCCAATGCCAAGTTCGGTAAGTCCGGCTCTACTGTTGTTATTGAGGAGTTTCTCACCGGCCCGGAGGTTTCTGTTCTGGCCTTTACTGATGGTAATGTGGTCAAACCGATGGTTTCCTCTATGGACCATAAGCGTGTTGGCGACAATGACACCGGCTTAAACACCGGCGGTATGGGTACAATTGCACCCAATCCCTATTACACAGCTGAAATTGCAGATGAGTGCATGGAAAAGATTTTCCTGCCCACTATTCAGGCAATGAATTCAGAAGGTCGGACCTTTAAGGGCTGCCTATATTTTGGCTTTATGCTGACACCCAACGGTCCGAAGGTGATTGAGTATCACTGCCGCTTTGGTGATCCCGAGACACA
>JAGBVD010000214.1 GCA_017630495.1 Oscillospiraceae bacterium | reverse complement strand
AGGCTTGCCGCCGCTGTAAATCTGATTTAAACCCTGCCAGATGGTATTTGTCTGCAGTTTTTCCAGCAGCTTCTTACGCAGCAAGGAAGCAGGCAGCAGACCGTCTTCTTCAGCAAGCGCTGCCTGCACAGCGCTCCTGCCTATGTCGTAGGCACTACCGGCACTGTCCAAAAGATAGCCCCAACCGCCCAACCGGGCATAGTCTTCTCCCTTGCGGACGAATACCACAGAGCCGGTGCCGCTGATCAGGGCCATATCTGCCCGATCATCCATATTTAACAGATTGAATGCATCGCTTTTTACCTGGAAGTCTACTTGGGGAAAGCGGTTTTGCAGAGAAGATTGCAGCTTGGCAGTGTTGTTGCCGGTGGTAATGCCGGCAATGCCGCAAAAGGCGGCTTTTATGGAGGGAAGCTCCACCAAAAGCGCCTCTATATTCTGACTTAAAAGCTCCCACATAGGATGAAAGCCGATGTCGTTGGGATTGCAGCCGGTGGTGATGACACGCTTATGCACAAAGCCATCTGCGGTGACAACCGTAAATTCTGTCTTTGTGCCGCCACCGTCAATGCCCAGATACAGCGGCGCGTTGTTTTGCCGCAGCAAATCGTCCACCAGGACACCGAAAAAGGATGCGATGCCCACCAAGTTTTCCAGGTCCGGCGGCGTTACGCCCCGCTCCCAGTTGGACACTGCCTGGAAGCTGACACCCAGGCCCTGGGCAAAAGCACTCTGGGTCAGTCCCTTTTGCTGCCGCAGGGCGCGGATGCGGCTGCCCAGCAAATTGTAGTCCAGCATAAAATACGCTCCTTGCAATAAGATAACTTAATTATAACAAACAGTGATTGAAAAGTAAATCCATATTTCCTGGAAGGCTGATAAAAAACTCAAGTAAAAATAGAAAAACCCACTGGAAACTCCAGTGGGTTTTTGATTATTTGGTAAGCTGGATAACCACTTGGGTCATCTTTTCCAGGGCCTGCACGGGGACAAACTCGTGGACGCTGTGAGCGTTCATTCCACCGGTGGACAGGTTGGGGCAGGGCAGACCCTCATAGGAAAGCCGCGCACCGTCAGTGCCGCCCCGGATGGGAACGATCTTCGGCTGTACGCCAACGGAGAGCATCGCTGCCTTGGCGTTGTCGATCAGGTGCATCACCGGCAGGATCTTTTCCTTCATATTAAAATAGCTGTCCTTCAGGGTCAGCTGATAAGTGCCGTCACCGTCCCGGGTGTTTAAGTAGGCCACCAGATTTTCTACATACTTTTTCCGGGCCAGGAACTTATCCATATCGTGATCCCGGATGATCATTTTGATTGTAGCGGCGCTTTCGTTGCCGGAGATGTCGGAGATGTGGTAGAAGCCTTCATAGCCTTCGGTATGGGCCGGGGTTTCGGCAGAAGGCATATGATTTACAAAATCCGCCGCCAGCAGCACCGCATTTTTCATTTTGTTCTTGGCAGCGCCGGGGTGAATGTTTCTGCCGGTGATCTGAATCACTGCAGAGGCTGCGTTAAAGTTTTCGTATTCAATTTCACCCAGCTCACAGCCGTCCACGGTGTAGGCCTCCTTGGCGGCAAACCGGGCATAGGGGAAGCGGTCAGCACCGCAGCCGATCTCTTCGTCGGGGGTGATGCACACAGCCACCGCCCGGTGGGAAACCTCCGGATGCTGCACCAGGTATTCGCAGGCGGTCAGGATCTCTGCGATACCGGCTTTGTCGTCTGCGCCCAAAAGGGTACTGCCGTCGGTGAGCACCAGCTGCTGGCCGATGTAGTCGGAAAGATAGGGGAAGTTCCGGGTGGTCAGCACTGCGTGGGGTAGCTCAATATCGCCGCCTTCATAGGTGATGATCTGGGGCTTTACATTCGCACCGGACACATCCGGGGAGGTGTCCATATGGGCAACAAAGCCGATGGCCGGGTCAGTTTCCCGTCCTTTGGATGCAGGCAAAAAGCCGTAAACATAGCCGTTTTCATCCAAAACCGTGTCCTGCAGACCGATGGCTTTCAATTCTTCCGCCAGATATTTACCCAAAACCAGCTGTTTGTCGGTGCTGGGAAAGGTGGTGCTGTCCTCGGAAGATTTTGTATCAAAGCTGACATATTTCAAAAAACGCTCTAAAACAGACATAAGTATACATCCTTTCGTTGTTTTCTCCATCGTACCACACTTGGACACAAAAAACAAGGGCACGGAAAAACCGTGCCCATAGGTTATTTTGTTTTTTCCAAAAGGGATTGATACAGCGCCTGGGTCTGCTCCGGGGTCTCGCAATTGATGACCAAGGTTTCCGCACCGGAGGTCAGCACGATCACTGCGTCGCAGCCGATGTAGGTGTAGCGGCTGTGGCGGCCCAGATCGTCGCTTTCAAAAGTGCCGGTGCTGAGCCGGGCAGAGTAAAAACCGTAAATACGCATAGCCATGGATTTTTCCTGCTGATAACTGATAGAGTCAATGGTGTCGAAAGGAACACGCAGGTCTTCGGAAAAATCAGCGGTGATGGCAAGGGCGGAATCGTTTAGCGTGTAGCTGATATCTCCGGTAAACATCAGAAAGGCTACAAAAATCAAAATCAGTGCGATGGCGATGGCGCTGACGGTGGCAATGATCTTGTCTTTCTTGCTCTTTTCCGGTGCTTCGTAGGATATACCGGCCTTGCGGTGAGCGGTATAGAGCCGGTAGGAATAAACCATCGGCAGGATCACCCCGGCCAAAAGCAGGGCCATCGTTGCTCCAAACATCCACATCATAGGCAGGAAAGCGCAAAACAGCATCACGATGCCGCAGACCACCCAGAGCTTTCCGGCAAAGCGATGGGTCTTGTTCCAGTTCTCTTCGTTATGCAGTGTCCAGTAGATCTTGATGCCCAGGGTGCGGTTTTGGGTGATCTTGGGCATATAGTTGCCAATGATCAGGAAGACTATGCCCATCAGCAGCGGCAGCAAAATGCTGAAATTCCACGGTTTTTCCAATGCAACGGCATAGAGCATACCGTTTACAAACAAGCTGATGACCGGGATGATCCAAAACACAATGCCCAAGGCTTTCTTGTTTTGGTTTTTCTGGCTCTTATCCAAAGTGGTGAACACCAGGCACAGCAGATGCACCGCCAGTAAAATTACAGGCAATACAAAAACAGCCATAGCCTTTTTCATCGCACCGTCGGGATTGCCGTCTGCGCCAAAGTGGGTGATCATTGTTTCCGGCAGCTGATCCCATAAAAGCAGGCCTGCCAAAATAGGCAGTAATATCAGGATAGAGGAGAGGATGATTTTCCACTTGTTATTTTTCAGCATATTCGTTCGCTCCTTTCAAGTCTGCGATCCAAAGCATCGTTTCCTCCAAAACGGAGGTGTTGATCTCGTAGTAGATAAATTTGCCTTCCCGGGTGTCCCGGATCAGGTCCGCCTCCTTCAAAACAGATAGGTGACGGGAAATAGCAGGGGCAGTAACGGAAAAATGCTCGGTGATCTCACCGGCAGAAAGCCTGCCGTTTTTGAGCATATTCAAAATGTCCCGTCGGATGGGATCTGCCAGTGCTTTTAATGTATGCTGCAAACCCATAGGGCATCCTCCTTTAACATTTAACTTAATTGTTAAATGTATTCTAACAAGGAAACGGGAAATTGTCAATACCAAAAATTATGGATTGCCAGCTTTTCGATTTTGTGGTATTGTTAGGATAGAAAATGGAGGGATTGTTATGATCGCTGGATTACAGAAAATGACCCTTTTGGATTATCCCGGCAAGGTGGCCTGCACGGTGTTTTTGCAGGGCTGCAATTTCCGCTGCCCTTTTTGCCACAACAGCGGCCTTTTGGATATGGCCGGGGAGGAGTATATGACACCGGAGGCACTAATTGGCTTTTTGCGCAAGCGCAAGGGCCTTTTGGACGGGGTTTGCATCACCGGCGGTGAGCCGACTTTGCAGCCGGGTCTGGTGGAATTGGCAGAGCAGATCAAAGCAGAAGGCTTTTTGCTGAAGCTGGACAGCAACGGCAGCCGCCCCAAGGTGCTCAAGGAGCTGATCGACCGGGGACTGGTGGACTATGTGGCAATGGACATTAAAAACAGCCCCCGGCGTTACGGTGAAACGGTAGGTGTGCCCAAGATCTCCCTGGACGGTATTGAGCAGAGCATTCAGCTGCTTTTGCAGGGGAAGGTGGCCTATGAGTTCCGCACAACGGTGATGGACGAGCTCCACGGTGAGGAAGAAATGGAAGAAATCGGCCAGTGGCTGCAGCAGCTGGGTGGCGGCACAAAGCCGGAGCGGTTTTTCCTGCAGCCCTACGCAGACAGAGACAGCGTCCTTGCCCCCGGAATGCACACACCCAGCAAGGAAAAGCTGCTGAAAATGGCCCAAATCCTGAAACCTTTCGCAGAAAAAGTCGAAATCCGCGCT
>JAGBVD010000213.1 GCA_017630495.1 Oscillospiraceae bacterium | reverse complement strand
TGAAGCACACCGGCGCATCTATTGTGGATGCTTTCAAGGTAGCCTCCTATAACCCGGCAAAGGTGGTCGGTCTTACCGACCGGGGTGAGATTCGCGTAGGTCTGCGGGCAGACTTAATTATCACCGACTATAAAATGAACATCCGCACTGTTATCCACGGTGGCGAAATTCAGTAAATGCAAAAAGACCGAATCTTTCGATTCGGTCTTTTTTATTAAGTATTGCGGAATCTTGCCAGGAAATCCTTGGTCTCCTGCTTCTGGGGATTGCCGAACACATCTGCCGGACTTCCCTGCTCACAGATGACACCGTCGTTCATATAGACCACACGGCTGCTCACATCCCGGGCAAAGGCCATCTCGTGAGTGACCACCAGCATGGTCATACCCTCCTGGGCCAACTGCTGCATAACTGCAAGGACTTCGCCAACCATTTCCGGGTCCAGCGCGGAGGTAGGCTCATCAAACAGCAGCACCTCCGGATTCATAGCCAAAGCACGGGCAATGGCCACTCTTTGCTTCTGACCACCGGAAAGCTGCCGGGGTCTTGCATTGATATAGGGCGCCATACCGACCTTGTCCAGGTAGTACATCGCGGTTTCCTTGGCTTCTTGCTTGCTCTTTTTCAGCACCTTTCTCTGTCCAACAATGCAATTTTCCAAAACAGTCAGATTGTTGAACAAATTGAAAGACTGGAACACCATACCCACGTGAGACCGGTATTCGTGAGCCTTGACCTTCCGGTCTGCCACATTTTTGCCCCGATACCAAATCTCACCGGCTGTAGGTGTCTCCAAAAGGTTGATACACCGCAGCAGTGTAGACTTGCCGGAGCCAGATGCGCCAATAATGGAGATGGTATCGCCCTTATTCACAGTAAAATCGATATCCTTCAGCACCTGGTTTTTACCAAAGTTCTTTGACAGGTGCTTGACTTCCAGAATCTGCTCACTCATCCTGCTCACCTCTTTTTCTGCCCCGGAAAAGGTGCTTTTTCTCTTTGTTTTGCTCTGCAAAAGGCTTTCCCGGATGGCTGTAATTACCCGCGGACATCGTCAGGCTGTCTACCTGTACCAGTTCATAGCTGGAAGATCCATCCATCAGCTTCTCTACCCAGCGCAGCAGGAAGGAAGCCAGCAGGGTCATAGTCAAATAGCCGATCATCTCAATGGCCGCCGAGGGGAAATAGAGCATATTGACACCGGTAATATACCGATGGAATGCAAAGAACTCTGTAAAGCCGATAATAAACATAACAGAGGTATCTTTTACATTGATAATAAAGTTGTTGCCGATCTGGGGCATAATGTTACGCAATGCCTGGGGCAGGATCACATTGGTCATCGTTTGCACGTGGGTCATACCAATGGCCTTCGCGCCTTCGGTCTGACCGGGGTCAATGGAGATAATACCGCCACGGACAGATTCTGCCATATATGCGCCGGTATTGATGGAAACAATCAAAATTGCCGCCGTCCAAAGGTCATCAAAACGCATAGCATTGTCGGTAAAATACGGCAAGCCATAGAAGATAAACACCGCCTGCAGCACCATGGGTGTACCGCGGAACACTTCCACATAGATGCGCACCAAAACCCGGATCAGCGCCAGGAAAAAGCGCTTGATAATATTATCGTTTTTGCTATAAGGAATCGTATTAAGTACACCGCACACCAGGCCAATGACACAGCCAATCGCCGTTGCCACCAAAGCCAGGATCAGGGTATTCTTCATGCCGTCAAGATAGAAGGAGCTGTACTTTGACCAAAGCCGCGCCACATCTTCAAACAATTTGATTAGTTTATCCATAGGATCTCCTTTACGCACGCTTCCCCCGACAATGATCGGGGGAAGATTGCTTATTTACATTAAACTTCAGGCTGAATAGCGATGGCGTAGTTCATCATAGCATTGAAATGCTCTTCGGTCATAGCAGACAGAACCTTATCCATTGCATTCTTCAGTTCCAGATTGCCCTTGAGCACGGAAATGCCGATGTTGACATTCTCGATCCGCTCCTGCTCAGTAGCAAACTGGAAGTCACCCTCGGTGCCGGAGAAGTTCAGAACGACCAGCTTGTCGTTCTTGGCAACTGCGCCCATTGCAGTGGGCAGGTCGGTGCAGACGAAGTCAACAGAGCCGGTCTCCAGCTGCATCACCATTGCAGGAGCAGTATCAGCAGCGGTCTGCAGATCTGCATTCTTGATCTGGGGCAGGCAGGAGTCATACCAAATAGTACCGGACTGAGCGGTGCACTTGCCGCCTTCCAGGTCTGCAATGGACTTGGCATTGGCAAACTTGCTATCCTTGGTAGTCAGGCAAACGATAGTGGCATAGTAGTAAGGACCACACATCTCCACTTCCTGCATACGGTCAGCAGTCATAGACTGGCCGGCGATGTTGGCATCCATGGTCTTGGCCTGCACAGCAGGTGTCAGGGATTCCCAAGCGGAGGAAACAATCTCCAGCTCCCAGCCGTAAGCTTCGCAAATACGCTTTGCGATCAGTACATCATAACCATTGGCGTATGCACCGGGTACATTGGAAATGGGAACAGCGCCGTTGCTGTCGTCCATCTGAGTCCAGTTGTAAGGTGCATAAGCGCATTCCATACCGACAGTCAGCTTGCCATCTTCCAAGCCGATGATCTTGGAGGTATCGGTGGCTGTCAGGTCTTCCACCTTAGGTACATCCTTAAGCATATCCGCAGGATTTGTGCCGGTGTTTTCCTTGTCCTGCGTGTTGCCGCCGCAGGCGGCCAGGCTCAGCAGCATCATCGCTGCCAGTACTACTGCTAAAATCTTCTTCATTGTTTTTTCTTCCTTTCGAATTGATTTGCCCTTTGAGGCCATAGGCATACAGAGAAAATAGATTGTGCATCAGAGGTGGATGATTCTTTTGCAAGACAAACAACACAGTCCGCAGGAATACTTTGTGTATTTCAAGGATTGGGTTGTGCAGACTTGCGGAAGAAGCACCGCTTCTGGGGCGCAAGATATTTTGGATGCATGCCTAAAACAAAAAATCGAATCGCTTCGTCAAGCGATTCGACAGTAATAGCACAAAAATAGTTTGCCACACTGCTTCGATAGCGCTTCACAAAGTTTGTGACAGTCCGTTGGATATTCTCCAACGACCCAGCAGGCAAAACTCAGGCATTTTACCCACTTCGGCGGTTTCCCCTTTCTCCATCCGCGGCTGCCTGGCCTTGCGGTGGGTACTGATGAAACCCGCGCCTCTATCAAGAGCGATTCAATTTTTCACTATACTATCACAACCCTCTGTATCTGTCAAGTATTAATTTTCATTGACAATTTAAAAAGGATTTGCTACTATTTTTCTAAAGTTTGGAGGGGTGAATATGCACAAAGCAAAACTGCAGCTACTGGGCGCAATGGGCATTTTCGGCACCATTGGCATTTTTGTTAAATATATCCCTCTTCCCTCTGCGACGATCGCCTTTGTGCGCGGACTTTTGGGCGTGGCTTTTCTGCTGTTGATCATGCTGCTGACAAAGCAAAAGCCGGACAAGCAAGCGATCCGGAAAAACCTTTTGATTTTGTGCATCTCCGGTGCTGCCATCGGTTTTAACTGGATCTTACTGTTTGAAAGCTACAAACACACCACCGTGGCCACCGCCACTGTTTGTTATTACCTGGCGCCCCTTTTCCTGCTGCTGGCTTCTCCGTTACTGGGAGAAAAGCTGACAGCCAAGAAAATCACCTGCATCAGCGCCGCGTTGGTGGGTATGGTCTTCGTCTCCGGTGTTACACAAGGACCGCTGCCCACTGCTTACGAATTAAAAGGCATTTTGCTGGGTGTTGGGGCAGCCATTTTGTATGCCGGTGTGATGTTCCTGAACAAAAAGCTGTCCCCCATCGGTGCCTATGACAAAACCGTTTTGCAATTGGGTGCCGCTGCCGCTGTGTTGCTTCCTTACCTGCTGCTGACCCAAACTTTCGCGCTGCCAGCCCTGACCGGTATACAGTGGGGTCTGCTGCTGATTGTCGGCATTGTACATACCGGAATTGCCTATTGGCTGTATTTCGGCTCTATGAAGAATCTGCCTGCCGAAACCATCGCTCTTTTCAGTTACCTGGACCCGGTGTTGGCCATCTTGCTCTCCGCCTTCCTGTTAGGCGAGCCCATGACCGTGTCCGGTGTCATTGGTACAGTCTTAATTTTAGGCAGCGCCCTATATAGCGAATTTCCCGCAAAGAAATAAAGAAAGCGTGTTGCAAGCAACTCTTGCAACACGCTATTTTTATTCCATAGCTACGGCTGTCACGCCGCAGATATTTTCCAGAGTTTCCGGCCGGTGAGTCACCAAAATCGCCTGCCGTCCGGTAGCTTTCAAGGCTTCCAGTACCGCTTTTTCTGTCTGGGCATCCAAAGCGGAAGTACACTCATCCAGCAAAAGCACAGGTCTGTCCATCAAAAGGGCTCTGGCAATAGCAATTCGCTGCAGCTGTCCCATGGAAAGGCCGGTGTTATTCTCGGACAACGGTGTCTGCAGTCCTTCTGGCATTTCCAGGACAAATTCTGCCTGGGCAGCCTTCAGAACTTCCATATAGGTTGTTTGTTCTGCATTCGGTGCAACCAGCTGCAGGTTCTCCAGTACCGTACCGGAAAACAGTGCGTAATCCTGGGGCACATACGCAAAAAGATTTCTTGTTTCTTCCGAGCAAGGGATATTTCCCCGGCTGGTTTCCAAATACACCTTGCCGCTCTGGGGCGTATACAGTCCCAAAATCAGCTTAAACATCGTGCTCTTGCCTCTGCCGGAAAATCCGGTCAGACAAGACCAGTCGTCCAGGGGCAGCCGTTTGCTGAAGTGCTCCAGCACCGGTGTCGTTTCACCGGAATACGTAAAGGTAACTGCGTCAAAGACAATGGCAGTTATGCGTATATCCTGCTCCGTTTGTGCAGCCTGCCGAGAGGGTTTGAGCAAATCCTGCAGCCGCTCCGCAGCCACATCAATTGCTGCAAACCGCGTCCACAACGCAGATAATCCCAAAGCAGGACCCCGGAAAACAGATGCCAGCTGCAGCATGGAAAACAGCGTGCCGTAGCTAAGCGCACCCACAGACAGCTGGGCTGCGCCCCACAATAAAAGCGCACCTGCTCCCACCTGCATCAATGTGTGGATCAGGCCATTGCCGCCCACAGACCATATGCGCCGTGCAAATTTTTCTGCCAGGCTCTCTTTAATTTTTCCATCAAAGCGTTCCAGCACTGTTTGCTGGATCTGCAGGCTCTGGATCAGCTCCAGCTGCTGAAAATCCTCCTGCATTGCCGCCATTACTTGCTCATCTGTCCGGCGCACGCGGCGGTGGTGCTTTCGCATTTTCGGACGCAGCCACGCTGCGCCCAAGCCAACAACAGCCACCGCAATAAGCAGTACGATTGCCAGCGGCGGATACAACAGCACCACTGCTGTAACCGCGGCTATGAGCCGGGCGATCTGTCCAATCAAAGACGGCAGCACATTGATGGCGCCATCGCACACTGTATGAACATCTTCCATTGCGCGGCTGAGCAAAACGCCACTGTGTTCCTTGTTAAGCAGACGCGCCTGGTCAAACACCGCACTTTGCAAAATGTCTTGTCGCAAGGTACCGGAAAATCGGTCTGTGGCGCTGCCACGCAGCCAGGATACAACACAATACAGCACAATCAGCAGTATAATATCCGCAACAAAAACGATGCCCCAAAAGGCCAGATTGTCATCTTTATTGACTGCGCTGTCTATCACAAATCGCATCAAAACAGCCAGGGCCACCTGGCACACAGACTGCAGCACCGTCAGCACGCTTAACAGAATAATCTGCCAACGGTAAGGTCTGCAAATGCTGCGCACGACCTGCCCCTTGGCAGAAATTCCATTTTTCATAAGCAAAACCTTTGTCTTTAATTAAAAATCGATAGCGATGTCGCCATCTTCCACCTTTGTTCCGCCCTCGTTGTTGTTGTCTTTGTCGTCGTCTTTGTTATCGTCTTTGTCGTCGTCATTGTTGTCGTCGTTGTTGTCGTCGTTGTTATCGTCTTTGTTATCGTCTTTGTTGTCGTCCTTGTTATCGTCCTTGTCGTCGTCCTTGTTATCGTCCTTGTCGTCGTCTTTGTTATCGTCTTTGTTGTCGTCTTTGTTGTCGTCAGCCTTGCCGGCATCGCCATCGAGAAGATCCTCAAAATCGATCACGCCAAAGTCGTCGTCTTTCTCATCGTCGTCTACATCCATATCCAGCCCGTCGCCGGTAGTTTCGGTAGTGGTTTCGGTGGTGGTGCTGCCGGTGTAACCGCCGCCCATATCCCGGTCATTGTCCCAGGGCCAGTGACCATCCAAAAGACCTGCTAAAAGCACGCAAATCAGCACAAGTGCGACTACGCCCAGAGCAATCAGATAAAATTTCTTTCTTCCGTCCTTCAGTTCCATTTCTATGTCCTCCTAAAATGTTTCATGAATCGGGCCAAATGCCTGCGTATAAACAAATAATACTTACGCAAAGCAAATAGTTCCACCCACATCCAGGTGTACACACGGTAACCCGGATGGTCCAGAGAGTAACTTTTGCCTTTTCTGGTAAATCCATCCACGACAGCCAGGATCTGCTCCCGGGTTACCGGCTCACGCATCACCTGATTATCTCCACTGCAGATGTAGTGTTGCTGCTCCTGCTGAATAATGCGATGCAGCACGAACTGGCCGCTTTCTCTGCGATATAAAATAATGTCGCCTTTTTTCTGCTTGCCGGGCGGCACTAACACAACGCTGTCTCTTCGATTACGAAGAAGCGGGTGCATACTGTAGCCGGTAACTGTCAGGTTGGCTCTGCCGCCTTCCTGCAGCTGTACCTGCAGCAGCTGCATCAGCGACTGCATGGGGATCACTTGTTTTTCCATCGCTTCTCCCCCTTAAATCGTACCGAGCATTGCTTCCCGGGCGACCCTGGCCGCATCATCATCGTTGCGGCAGGTAAGCTCCCAGATGGGGATCTGGCGTAAGATGCTGTCTGCCAGCATCAGCTGCTTTTCCATTTGTGCTTGTTGGGAAACCCGCCAGAGGGATTGACTCATAAACCTGGGAATTGCCTCTTTAGAAGGCAATCTCCTGATAGAATTTTCCTGTCCGCGACGCAAAAAAGCGATACCGCCCAAAGGCACGCCTTTGGGATCAGACAGATCGTGCTTTCCTGACCAGGGAGTGCCGTAGGCCATCCAGACACCGTCCACCAGACGCAGCGCAGGTTTATCGTCATTTAAATATGTAGCGCCAAAAAGCCGGCACCATTTTTCCGTATGGGTAGATTTCCCGGTACCGCTGGGCGCAGAAAACAGGTACGCCTTCCCGTCCAGAATTACTGCAGATGCGTGCAGATAAGTGCCCTGAAAGGCCAAAAGTTCCCGGGCAAAAGCAGCGCCCATTCCCAAATACTCCGCCACCTCTTCATTGGGCAGCTGCGGATTGAGCTCCATAATCCTTCCAATATCGCAAGTCAGGATAATGTCCGCCGGACCTTCCGCCTCACATGCATAGGGTTCTGCCTGCTGCAGCGTCCGTCCGGAAACATCCATATCCACTTGCAGCTGCGCAATTGCGTACCGTTTCATAGGAAGAACCTCTGTTTTTCGTTTTTTCAGTAATTACTGGGCATCCTCTGTAATCGCGCCAACCAGCTTCAGCTTGCTTACAAAGCTTTCTACATCTTGCTGGGCTTTGGACTGCTGCACCTCATAACGAGCAACCAGCGCATCGGTAAGCGTTTGTACGGTTTGCTCTGTTTCCAGCAGCTGCCAAAGGTAGGCACTTGTGGCATTGAGGGTGATCATACCGGAAAATTCAGCAGCTGCCTTTCCCACCGGCACGATTACCAGGGTCCCTGCCACTTCTCGGAGTAAAAAAGCAGAATTCTGTTTCATAAAATTCCTCTAACTTATTTCTTATCGTAATACTTGTAGTACTTTTTGCTGGGGTCTATCACTACACCATTGAGAACAAAGCCAAGAATTCTGGCGCCGATCAGCTGCAGACTGCTAAGTGCTTGCTTGACATCGTCTTTATTGCTCCGGCCGCTGCGCACCAAAAACAGCACGCCATCCAAAAGGTTTGCCACCACGCAAGCATCGGATACCACCGCTGCAGGAGGTGTGTCCACCAGGATATAGTCATAGGATTCCGACATTTCAGCGATCAGCTTTTCCATAGGCGCACCGTTGAGCAGTTCCAACGGATTGGGGGGAATCTCCCCGGAAAAAATAATATCCAGGTTGGGATATACATCTTTGTGGATTGCTTCCTGGGGTGTTACAATTTCTGCCAAAACATTGGTCAGACCAATGGAGGAAGGCTCTCTGAGCAGCCGTGCAATTGCCGGACGACGCAGATCTGCATCAATCAGCAAAACCTTCTTTCCCACTTCTGCAAGGGAGATCGCCAGGTTCAAAATGGTAATGCTCTTGCCCTCGCCGGAAGCGCTGCTGGTGATACAGATCTTTTT
>JAGBVD010000212.1 GCA_017630495.1 Oscillospiraceae bacterium | reverse complement strand
GGCCATATTTTCGTCGTAAAAGTCCTCTGCCAGCAAGCTGGTCTGGCCTTTGGTAATGCGGTGGATGTTGGCCGTAACAATATCGCCCAGCTGCCGCAGCCGCTCCCGGTCATAGGTGGCGGAAAGCTCCTTTTCCTGAATGGCCAGCTTGCGCTGAATTCTCTGACAGAGATTTTGGACGGTCTTGCGGATAGCCTGCCCCTTTTGGAGCATCGCATCGTGCCGGTCCTTTACAATATAAATACTGTCCATCAGCGCACTGAAAGACTCTGCTTCACAGAATTGACCGTACTGCCGGATGGGGCAGAAGGCAAACTGCTTGGGAAGGCCGTCTTTTCCAGGGGTATAGTAAGGCTTGCTGTGGAAAAGATGCTCCCGGAAGAAAAGCTGCAGTTTATCCGCCACCGCCGGAATGTCCATGCCCTCTGTCCGGGCATCCACATCTCCGGCAGCAAACAGCGCCGCCTCCCGGCAGACCAGAGGAGATAGACCTCCCAGCGTGTCCATCAGCCGCTGGGCCAAAAGATCTGCCCCCGGCTGCTCCAGCAGGTTTACATAACTTTCCAGTGTGGCAGGGTTTTCTTTGGTGATCGCTTCCGGGTCTTGGTAGATCAAACCGGGCAGCGCCGCCCGCTTGGCGCTCTCGTCCAAGCCGATACGGCGCAGACAGTCGATGATCCGCCGGTCAGACCCCAGCAGGTATAGATTGCAGGTGCGGCCCATAAGTTCCACTACAAGCCGTTTTTCCACCTGGTCGCCCATTTCGTCGATACAGTCAAAGGTAAATTCCGCCTTCCGCTCCATGGGCATCTGGGAGATCTCCTTCAGCCGGGCGCCGGAAAGATGCTTGCGCAGCAGCATACAAAACATAGGCGGCTGCTCCGGATTTTCCGGATTGCTTTGGGTCAGGTGCAGCCGGGGCGCCGCCGGGTTGGGGGCAAAAAGCAGCTTTTCCCGTCCCTCTGTGCCCCGGATGTGGAAAATCACCGTGTCCCGGCTGGGTTGGTGGATCTTCTCCACACGACCGCCCAGGATCTTCGGGCGCATCTGCTCCAGAACTGCGGCAAGAAAGAATGCATCAAATGCCATCGTGTTATTTCTCCGTTATCATTGCAAATAGTTCGTTGAGCCGGTCCGTCCGACCCATCAGATACAGCGCGCCAAAGAGCGTTTCCAGGCCGGTGGCCATCGCATAGGCCTTTTTGCCGGCAGCTTTGGGGGCTGCGTGGGTATGGGCATTCTTGCCCCGGCGGAAATAGGCCATTTCTTCCTCGGTCAATTCCGGCAGCAGTTTTTCCGCAAAAGCGGCCTGGGCCGTGGCATTGACCATATCCACCGTGTCCTTGTGCAGCGTGGAAACAGTTTTGTCACCACGGCTGCAAAGATACGTCCTGCACAGCAGCTCATACACACCGTCACCGATGTGGGCAAGGCCCAGATTGGAAACTGCATTGACCTGGGTTTTGGTAAATTCCATTTGAAAAAAGTTTTCCATGGTTTTTCTCCTATTAAATATGCTTTTATGGTAGCAGATTTGCGCCTATGTGTCAAATAGGCCGGTTTGGAAAATTTTTGAAAAATTTTTTATTTTTTCTATTGACAAACGAAAAGCGGTGTGTTAAACTCTAGATGTAAATGATAATCATTCGCATTTAGGAGGTGTGCATATGGCTGTTTCTCAAAAACATTTTCGCAAAAGAGATGCAATCTTGCAGTATTTAAGAAGCACCGATGTCCACCCCTCGGCGGAGACGGTTTACGAAAGCTTAAAACCCCAGATCCCGGACTTGTCCCTGGCAACGGTTTACCGCAACCTGGCGCTGTTTAAAAAGGAAGGCCTGGTGTCCAGCGTGTCAACGGTCAGCGGTGTGGAGCGGTTTGACGGCAACACAAAACCCCATGTGCATTTTGTTTGCAGCGATTGCGATGCGGTTTTGGATCTGCACGATATGCCCCTGCCGGCTTCCCTTTACCAGGATGCAGAGACCTGCTCCGGCAGCAAAATCAGCGACTGTCATTTGTTTTTCACCGGCACGTGCCGGAATTGTATAAAATAAAACATAAATTTGGAGGAAAAAGTTATGAAAAAGTTTGTTTGCAGTGTTTGTGGTTATGTTCATACCGCCGAGGAATTGGCAGCGGATTTCAAGTGCCCCGTATGTAAGGTACCTGCTTCCAAGTTTGTAGAGCAGAAGGGCGAGCAGAAGCTGGCTGCCGTTCACGAGTACGGTGTTTACGGCCAGACCGTTAAGAATAACCCCGACATCAGCGAAGAGGACAAGAAGTATATCTTCGATCAGCTGATGGCCAACTTCAACGGTGAGTGCAGCGAAGTGGGTATGTACCTGTGCATGGCACGGATCGCACACCGGGAAGGCTATCCCGAGATCGGTCTGTACTGGGAAAAGGCCGCATACGAAGAGGCAGAGCACGCTGCCAAGTTCGCAGAGCTGCTGGGCGAGGACCTGGAGCCCAACATGAAGGCCACCACCAAGGATAACCTGGCATGGCGCGTTGACTGCGAGTTCGGCGCAACCCAGGGCAAGTTTGATCTGGCTTCCTGCGCCAAGAAAAACGGCCTGGACGCCATCCACGACACCGTTCACGAAATGGCCCGCGACGAGGCTCGCCACGGCGTAGCCCTTAAAGGCTTACTTGAAAGATATTTCAAGTAAGCAATACCCAAATCAAAGCCCAACAAAGTGGGTTTGATTTGGAGAGGACGAACAACAAAGCGTGCGGACGTTCGCTGTAAGGCGAACGAAGCAAAGCGATGTTTGTGAGGACGAAAGGGCTTGCTTGAAAGATATTTTAAGTAATTTACCACACGGCGACAGTTTAGCCGCCCCTTGATAAACAAAATCCGGGCGGAGAGTATATCTCCGCCCCTTTTTTATAATAATAAACGGCGAAGGAGGCCATAAAATGAAAAGAAAACTATTAACAATCATTGCAGTATTGCTGGTCGTGATTATGGCCGGCTGCGCTGCAATTGCCCAAGAAGGCAACAAGGTTGAAAAAGACCCCAAAAGCGCCAATGCAGGCGCGCAGACAGCACAAGACCTGCCCACAGCCGAAAAAACCACAAAGACTGTGGACGAAATCAAAAAGATCGCTTTTGACCACGCATCGGTCAAAGCAGCAGATGTAAAAGACCTGGAAGTGGAGCTGGATAGCGACAACGGCGCGCTGCACTTTGATGTTTCCTTTGATGCCGGCAGCTACGATTATGATTATGAAATCGACGCCTACTCCGGTAAGATCCTGAAAAACCAAAAGGAAAAAGAAACAGACAAGACCCCCTCCACTCCGGCACCCACGAATCCGAAACCCGCTTCGACCAAGCCTGCAACTACCACCAAAACCAAAAAGACGGTGGCCCAGGTAAAGAAGATCGCCCTGGAGCACGCAGGTGTCAAGGAGTCTGCCGCCCGGGATCTGGAAGTGGAACTGGACAAAGAAAACGGCAAGGAAATTTACGAAATTACCTTTGAATCCGGCGGCTACGATTACGAATACGATATCGATGCCTACACCGGCAAGATTCTTCACCGGGAGAAGGAAAGAGACGATTAAATTTTAAGAGGTGGCATTATGGAAAACTATACTATTTGTAACTGTAAGCAGGTTACCCGATTTGACGTAGAAGAAGCGCTGGAAAAAGGCCGCACCTTTGAGGATGTGCAAATGGCTTTCCTCCGGGTGCAGGAACTGACCCATTGCTCCACCGGCTGTGGTGGCTGCTACAGCAAGATTCTGGATGCCATCTCGGACATTATGCACAAATAAACAGCGGACGCAGGTTCTTCCTGCGTCCCTTTCGGGAGATATTATGGAACTGAAAAATCTGCAGATTCCGGTGGTACGGGCAGAAAAAGACTGCACCGTATACTGCCCCATCTGCCATAAAATATTGGAAGTAAAGGCCGGAGAGCCCATCGTCCGCTGCTGCGGAAAGCTTATGGAGGTCCTATGAACGAGAAAATTGCAAAACTGCTGAACCAGCAGATCAATAAGGAGTTTTACAGCGCCTACTTATATTTGGATATTTCCAATTACTATGACGAAAAAGACCTGGACGGCTATGCCCACTACTATATGGTGCAGGCCCAGGAGGAGCGTGATCACGCCCTTTTGTTTATGCAGTATATGCAAAGCAACGGTCTGAAGATCACCCTGGAGGCCATTGACCGTCCGGACAAAACCTTCGACAACCTGCTTTCGCCTTTGGAAGTCGCCGCAGAGCACGAGCGGTATGTCACCGCCCTGATCAACGACATCTACCACGAGGCCCATCAGGCAAAGGATTACCGTACTATGAAGTTTTTGGACTGGTTTATCGACGAGCAGCGGGAAGAAGAAGATTCCGCTGACGCAATGGTAAGCCGCTACAACCTCTTCGGCCAGGATCCCAGAGGTCTTTACCTGCTGGATCAGGAATATGCCGCAAGAGTTTATACTGCTCCCTCTCTTACACTGTAAGCAAACAAGGAAATCCCCGGAAATTATTTTCCGGGGGTTTTCTTGTGTTTTTTCTGAAAAAGTGCTATACTGTAGAAAAACACCTTTGGAGGCGGTATTATGAAAAAACGAATGATCGCATTGGTCCTTTTGGTGGTCTTGTTGCTGCCGGTGCTGTGCGCCTGCGGCAAGAAAAGCGATATTCTCACCCAGGACCAGGCTGTTGAGCGCATTGCCGAACACTTAAACATCGACGCAAAGGATATGGAAAATGTCTATGTCCATGTAGCCGATGGAGAAAACAACCCCTGCTACAGTATGCATTTTTCCTACAACGGCAAGGACTACAGTCTGATGGTCGATGTGGTGACCGGTGAGGTTATGGAGTCGGATCATTGATATGGAAAACAAGGCCTTTGAAAATGCATACATTGCCCCCAATGCTACAGTAACCGGCGATGTTTCTCTGGGAAAAGATGTGAGCATCTGGTACGGTGCAGTGCTCCGGGGCGACAGCGGCGCGATCACCATTGGCGATGGCTCCAATGTGCAGGATAACTGCGTTATTCACGAAAAGACCACCCTGGGAACAGGCTGTACCGTAGGTCACGGCGCGATCTTACACGGCTGCACCATTGGCAACCACTGTTTGGTGGGAATGGGCGCCATCGTGCTGGACGGGGCGGTTTTGGAAGACAACTGTATGGTAGGTGCCGGTGCGC
>JAGBVD010000211.1 GCA_017630495.1 Oscillospiraceae bacterium | reverse complement strand
GGTCCTGCTTTGCGCCACCGCAGTTTTTCTCCTTCACACCCTGGATGCGCAAGCCGATAGCAACCGCCCCGGCCGCAACTACACGGTAGACACTCACAACACCGCACCGTAAATGTTTCACGTGAAACATTTGCCCCTACCGTGTTTCACGTGAAACACAGAAAGAGGTTTTGCTTATGGGAATCACAATTGCCGTAGTCAACCAAAAAGGCGGCGTAGGAAAAACCACTACAGCCGTCAACTTGACCGCGACCCTGGCAGAAGCCGGACAGAAAGTGCTTCTGTGCGACTTTGACCCCCAAGCCAATGCCACCTCCGGTTTGGGTGTGGACAAGCGGAAAGTTAAAAAGTCTGTATACGATGTAGTCATCGATGATATTTCTCCCAAGGAAGTTGTCGTGCACACCAAGTTTGGCGATGTACTGCCCTCCGGTGCTGATCTGGCCGGCGCGGCGGTAGAACTGCTTTCCTTGCCGGAAGGCAATTACCGGCTGAAGAATGCTCTGGCAGAGGTCAAAAACGATTACGATGTAATTTTAATCGACTGTCCCCCTTCCCTGGAGCTTTTGACCATCAACGCTTTGGCCGCCGCTGACGAGATTTTGATTCCGGTGCAGTGTGAATATTTTGCGCTGGAAGGTTTGGCAGACCTGATGACCACTCTGCGGCTGATGAAAAAGCGTATCAATCCCACCCTGGAGATCTTTGCCGTGGCCCTGACGATGTTTGACGGCCGTACCAATTTCTCCACCCAGGTAGCCCAGGAGGTGCGCCGCCATTTCCCCGGCAAGGTATTTGCCACCGCCATTCCCCGGAATGTGCGCCTTGCGGAAGCACCCAGCCACGGTCTTCCCATTACCGTTTATGACAAACACTCCCGGGGCGCTGCCGCATATAAGGCAATGACCCAGGAATTCATACAAAAATTAGCAAAGAGGTGAAAAAATGGCTTCAAAAGGCTTAAACAGAGGGTTGGGCGCGCTGCTTGGAGATGTTTACGAGCCTGCAGCAGAAAACAGCGCCTACCGTTTGCTCCCACTGCAAAAAATCGAGCCAAATCCGGACCAACCCCGGCAGGATTTTGACGAAGAAGAGCTGCAGGCCCTTTCTGAATCCATTGCCACCCATGGTTTGGTGCAGCCGCTGACCGTCCGGGAGCTTCCCAACGGTTATTTTCAGATCATCGCCGGTGAACGGCGCTGGCGAGCCTCCCGGCTGGCCGGATTGAAGGAAATTCCGGTGATCGTAATGGAGGCGGACGACAAAACCACTATGGAACTGGCGCTGATTGAAAATCTTCAGCGGCAGGACCTGAATCCCATGGAAGAAGCCTTCGGTTATCAGGCTTTGATGCAGACCTATGGTCTGACCCAGGATCAAACCGCCGCCCGGGTGGGAAAATCCCGTCCTGCTGTGGCAAACGCATTGCGACTGACTGCCCTTTGCCCGGCGGTTATGGAAATGGTACGCTCCGGTGAAATTTCCGCCGGACACGCAAGAGCGCTGCTGACCCTCAAGGATGAAAAGCAGCAGGCTCAAACCGCTCAAAAGGTTTCTGCGCTGGGTCTTTCTGTCCGGCAGACAGAGCTTTTATGTAAAAATATGCTCAAACCCACCGCACCCGTAAAGGAAAAGCCTTTTGCGGTGGATTATGTGGCAGAATGTGAGAAAAACCTGGCCCGGCATCTGGGCAGAGGTGTTAAAATCGTCAACGGCAAACGCAAAGGCCGCTTCGAGCTGGAATTTTACGGCCAGGAAGACCTACAAAATCTTCTGGATGCCTTGTTTAAGATCAGAAAGTAAGAGGTACGCCCATGACTAAGAGATTATATAAATCCCGTGACGACCAAAAGATAGACGGTGTTTGCGCCGGCATCGCCAAGTATTTTGATGTGGACCCCACTTTGATCCGCCTGGCATGGGTGCTTTTCTGCGCTATAGTCGGCAGCGGCGTTTTGGCTTATATTGTTTGCGCTCTGGTTATTCCCAGAGAGCCTTAAGTTATCGAAGGATAAAAGGAGAATTTCTATGTTAGACATCAAAAGAATCAAAGAAAACCCCGATGCCATCAAGGCCGGTCTGAAAGCAAAGGAAGTGGATTGCGATGCTATCGTGGATCGCATTCTGGAGCTGGATGTACAGATCCGTGGTCTGAAGACCTCCACCGAAACCAAAACTGCCGAGAAAAACAAGCTGGCCAAGGAAAACGGCAAGCTGTTCGGCCAGAAAAAGGGCGCGGAAAAGCAGGGTCAGGACACCTCTGCTCTGGATGCCCAGATTGAAGCCAATAAAGCCGCCTCTATCGCCATCGACAAGGAAATCGAAGACGAAGCCGCTGCTTTGAAGGAATTGAACGCAGAATTCCGGGTGGCAATGCTCAGCCTGCCCAATATGCCCGACGAGGACCTGCTCCCCGGCGGCAAGGAAAACAACCAGCCGCTGCGCTATGTGGGCAAGAAGCCGGAATTTGATTTTGCACCCAAGCACCATGTGGATCTGTGCCAGGATCTGGGCCTGATCGACTACGAACGGGGCGTCAAGCTGGCAGGCGCCGGCAACTGGATGTACACCGGTATGGGCGCCCGGTTGGAGTGGGCGCTGCTGAACTACTTTATTGACTGCCACACCGCTGACGGCTACGATTTCATTCTGCCGCCCCATATGCTGGAGTACCAGTGCGGCGAAACTGCCGGTCAGTTCCCCAAGTTTGCTGACGAGGTTTACAAGATCGCCAACCCCACCGACGACCGCATTCACTATATGCTGCCCACCGCAGAAGCGGCTTTGGCAAGCGTCTATCGGGACGAGATCCTCTCCGAGGCAGACCTTCCCAAGAAATTCTTTGCCTACACCCCCTGCTTCCGTCGCGAGGCCGGCTCTCACCGGGCCGATGAGCGTGGCATGGTCCGTGGCCACCAGTTCAACAAGGTGGAAATGTTCCAGTTTACAAAGCCGGAGGATTCCGATGCCGCCTTTGAAGAACTGGTTACCAAGGCAGAAAAGCTGGTGGAAGGCCTGGGCTTCCATTTCCGTACCGTGAAGCTGGCAGCAGGCGACTGCTCCGCATCTATGTCCAGAACTTATGACATTGAGATTTTGATTCCCTCTATGGATGGCTATAAGGAAGTTTCTTCCGTTTCCAACGCCCGGGATTATCAGGCCCGTCGCGGCAATGTCCGCTTCCGCAGAGAAGCCACCGGCAAACCGGAATTTGTGCACACCCTTAACGGCTCCGGCCTGGCAACCTCCCGCATCTTCCCGGCACTGGTAGAACAGAATCAGCGCGCTGACGGCTCTATCGTCGTTCCTGAAGTACTGCGTAAGTACCTGGGCGGCCTGGAAGTGATTGAAAAGAAATAATTTTATGTTATGTAAACCAATATAGAAAGGAAAAACAAATATGAAAAAGCTTTGGAATGAATTTTCCGCATTTGCCATCAAGGGCAACGCAATGGCACTGGCCGTTGGTACTATCATCGGCGCTGCCTTCTCCACCATCACCAAGAGCCTCACCGATGACATCATTATGCCCATCGTTTCTATCTTCCTGGGCGGCATTGATTTTAGTGAGCTGAAGATCGTTCTGCCCCGTCTGTTTGGCGAAGCACCGGTGGACGAAGCCGGCAATGCCATCGCCAACACCCTCAACTGGGGCAATTTCATCTCCGCTGTTATTAACTTCTTCATTCTGGCCATCGTGGTCTTCGCCATTGTCAAGGGCCTGAACAAGCTGACCGAGCTGGGCAAAAAGAAGGAAGCTGAAGCACCTGCCGAGCCTCCTGCACCTCCCGCTCCCTCTGCAGAGGAAGTTTTGCTGACCGAAATCCGTGATCTTTTGAAGGATAAATAATATAAAAGGGAAAGAAGGACTACCTAATGTTTAAAATTGTTCGTAAACAGGAGCTTAACGCTGCCGTTACCCTGCTGGAAATTGAAGCGCCTTTCATTGCCAAGAAGGCCAAGGCCGGTCAGTTCATCATCTTCCGTATCGATGAGCAGGGCGAGCGCGTTCCTCTGACCATTGCCGGTTATGACCGGGAAAAGGGTACTGTTACCATCATTTTCCAGAAGGTTGGCTTTGCCACCATCGCCCTGGGCGCGCTGAACGAAGGCGATTACATTCGCGATTTCGTTGGCCCTCTGGGTAAGCCCACCCCCGTAGAAGGCAAGAAGAAGGTCTGTGTGGTTGGCGGCGGTGTCGGCTGCGCTATCGCACTGCCCTCTGCAAAGGCATTCAAGGAAGCCGGTGCAGAAGTCACCGTAATTGTTGGCTTCCGCAGCAAGGACATCGTCATTTTGGAAGACGAGTTCAAGGCCTGCGCCGACCATATGTACTTAATGACTGACGACGGCACCTACGGCGAGCAGGGTTTTGTTACCGTCAAGCTGCAGCAGTTGCTGGAAGCCGGTGAGAACTTTGACGAAGTGCTGGCCATCGGTCCTGTACCTATGATGAAGTTTGTCTGCAAAACCACCGAGCCCTTCGGTGTCCACACCAGCGTGTCCCTCAACCCCATTATGGTTGACGGCACCGGTATGTGCGGCGGCTGCCGTGTTACCGTTGGCGGTGAGACCAAGTTCGCCTGCGTGGACGGTCCTGAGTTTGACGGTCACAAGGTGGACTTTGCCGAGCTGATGAGCCGTAACAGCACCTACCGCAGCAGAGAAGCCGATGTAAAAGAACACCATGCCTGCCGCATCGAAAAGATGGGCAAGGAACTGATCAAGTAAGGAGGACACTGTAATGGCAAATATGACTTTGGTAAAGACCCCCATGCCCGAGCAGGATCCTCAGATCCGCGCCCGGAATTTCAAGGAAGTTGCCCTGGGTTACACTGCCGAGATGGCGATTGAAGAGGCAAACCGCTGCCTGGGTTGTAAGAATCCCAAGTGTGTGGAAGGCTGCCCCGTTAATGTGCGCATCCCTGAGTTTATCAAGAAGGTCCAGGAAGGCGACTTCAAGGCCGCTTATGAGATCATCACCTCCACCAACGCGCTGCCTGCCCTGTCCGGCCGCGTTTGCCCCCAGGAAAGCCAGTGCGAATGCAAGTGCGTCCGCGGCATTAAGGGCGAGCCGGTAGCCATCGGCCGTCTGGAGCGTTTTGTTGCTGACTGGTATCGTGAGAACATCAACGCAATGCCGGTCAAAACTCCCTCCAACGGCAAGAAGGTTGCCGTGGTCGGCTCCGGCCCTGCCGGTATGACCGCTGCCAGCGACCTGGCCAAGAAGGGTTACGAGGTCACTATGTTTGAGGCACTGCACACCGCCGGCGGCGTGCTTGTCTACGGCATTCCCGAGTTCCGTCTGCCCAAGGCCATCGTGGCCAACGAGGTCAAGAAGCTGGAGGCCCAGGGTGTTGAAGTGATGACCAATATGGTTATTGGCCGCGTGCTGACCATCGATGAGCTGTTCGAAATGGGTTACAAGGCCGTGTTCGTAGGCTCAGGCGCAGGTCTGCCTATGTTTATGAACATCCCCGGCGAATCCCTGGTGGGTGTTATGTCCGCCAACGAGTATCTGACCCGTACCAATCTGATGAAGGCTTATCTGGAGGAGTACGACACCCCCATCATCCAGTCCAAGGCTGTTGCCGTTGTCGGCGGCGGTAATGTGGCAATGGATGCCGCCCGCTGCGCAATGCGTCTGGGTGCAGAGCATGTGTATGTCGTTTACCGCCGCGGCGAAGCCGAAATGCCTGCCCGTGCCGAAGAAAAGCACCATGCCAAGGAAGAAGGCATCGAGTTCAAGACTCTGTGCAACCCCGTGGAGATTTTGGGTGACGAAAATGGCCGCGTGTGCGGTATGAAGTGCATCCGTATGGAGCTGGGCGAGCCGGACGCTTCCGGTCGCCGCCGTCCCATCGAAGTTCCCGGCAGTGAGTTCGTGCTGGATGTGGACACCGTCATTATGTCCCTGGGTACCAGCCCCAACCCCCTGCTGCGGACCACCACCCCCGGCCTGGAAACCAACCGCAAGGGCTGTCTGATCGTCAACGAGGACGAAATGACCACCCGCGACGGCGTGTTCGCCGGCGGCGATGCCGTTACCGGCGCTGCCACCGTCATCCTGGCTATGGGCGCAGGCAAGAAGGGCGCTGCAGCTATCGACGCTTACCTGAATAAATAAGGTTATGTAAACCAAACAGCCGCAGATAACGCTTCTGCGGCTGTTTTTCTTTCTATGCTTGTTGTTATGTAAACTGTACATATCTTTTTAGGTTGCCGCATAGGCTTTCCCAGGAGGGATGTGTATGCGTAAAAAGGACCTATGGATCTTACTGGGCGCAATTTGCGCCGCCCTTGTATTGGCGATCACCCAGTTTGTAAACAGCGCCATCACCACCGGCGCCTGGGGGTTAAGCTTTTCCCAGGCGGGACAACCGCCTGTTGGCCCGGCAGGGGCGGATGTTCTGAAACAATACGATGCCGCCTATTTAGGTGACACCGATGAGAAAACCTTATATTTGACCTTTGATGCCGGCTATGAAAACGGCTGCACCGAAAAGATTTTGGACACCTTGCAAAAGCACCAAGTGCCTGCCGCCTTCTTTCTGGTGGGTAACTATATGGAGAAAAACGCGGATTTGGTGCGCCGAATGGTGGAGGAAGGCCACATTGTGGGCAACCACACCATGCACCACCCGGATATGAGCAAGCTTTCCAGCGAAGAAAGCTTTTCCAAAGAACTGAAAGATTTGGAAACACTGTTTCAATCCATCACTGGGAAAGCTTTGCCAAAATTCTACCGGCCGCCTCAAGGTATTTACAGCGAGGAGAATTTGAAAATGGCCCAAAAGCTGGGCTACAAAACCGTCTTTTGGAGTCTTGCCTATGTGGATTGGAACAACGACAACCAACCAACGGCAGAGTATGCCTTTTCCAAGCTGCTCCCCCGGACCCACAACGGCGCGGTGGTGCTGCTGCACTCCACCTCCCAAACCAACGCCCAAATTCTGGACGAACTGCTGACCAAATGGGACGCGGAAGGCTACCGCTTCGCCCCCATCACCGAATTGTTTTAAAAACCGGCCTTGTGCTTTTTGCACAAGGCCGGTGTTCTTATTTCTTTGCCACACTGTTGCGAATGGTTTCCGCAGCTGCAGGATTCAGCTTCTCGATCTTATTCAGGGTTGCTTTCTTCGGGTTTTTGTTATAAACAGCAACAGCAATGGAGGTATCCGTTTTGATCTGCTCCACGATGCCAGCTTTTTCCAGTTGCTTCCACCAGGTCTTGAAGCTCTTGTTCACGCTGATCATCTTGCCGCCCACCAGACATGCGATACCCATAGCAATTACAGGAACGATCACATCCATGTGATAGTTGTCAATATCCATCAGGATCACCATAATACAGATACAGCCAAAAATACTCACAACCGAGGCCAAGAAGGAATTCTTATAAAACAGGATCATCTTTTTCTTCTCCTTACTTGCCAGAATTGGAGCGCAGGGTAACATCGTGGGCGCCGCCTTCCACAATGGAAACGGAGGACACCAGTGTCAGCTTGGCATCACGCTGCAGGTCGGGGATATTGGTAACACCCACATTGCACATGGTGGATTTTACCTTGTAAAGGCTGGCCTCCACATTATCGTGCAGGCTGCCGGCGTAAGTAACATAAGAGTCCACGCCTTCCTCAAAGGAAAGCTTCGTCTTGCCGCCCAGGTCATAGCGCTGCCAGTTCCGGGCGCGATTGGAGCCTTCGCCCCAGTACTCCTTCATATACGCGCCGTTGACCAGCACCTTGGGTGTGGGAGACTCGTCAAACCGGGCAAAATACCGGCCCAGCATCATAAAGTCCGCGCCCATCGCCAGGGCCAGGGTCATATGGTAGTCGTGAACGATACCACCGTCGGAGCAGATCGGCACATAAATGCCGGTTTCCTTGAAGTACTCATCCCGGGCAGCCGCCACCTCGATCAGTGCGGTAGCCTGACCGCGGCCGATGCCCTTGGTCTCACGGGTGATGCAGATAGAGCCGCCGCCGATACCCACCTTAACAAAGTCTGCGCCGGCCTTGGCCAGGAACATAAAGCCATCTCTGTCAACCACATTGCCTGCGCCGATCTTGACGCTTTCGCCGTACTTTTCACGGACCCAGGCGATGGTGTTTGCCTGCCAGCAGGTGTAACCCTCGGAGGAGTCGATGCACAGCACATCTGCGCCAGCCTCCAGCAGAGCAGGGATTCTTTCCGCATAGTCACGGGTGTTGATACCTGCGCCTACCAGGTAACGCTTTTTGCTGTCCAGCAGTTCCTGGGGATTTGCCTTATGAGAGGCATAGTCCTTACGGAACACGAAATACATCAAGCGGTCTTCTTCATCCACAATGGGAAGGGAGTTGAGCTTATTTTCCCAAATAATATCGTTCGCGCCCTTCAAAGTGGTGTCCGCAGGCGCGGTAATCAGCTTTTCCCGGGGGGTCATAAAGGTAGAGACCTTTTCGTTAACATCCATACGGCTGACACGGTAATCCCGGCCGGTAACGATACCCAACAGCTTACCGGTAGCAGTGCCGTCATCGGTGATGGCCACGGTGGAGAAGCCGTTTTCTTCCTTCAGCGCCAGCACATCTGCCAATGTTGCATCGGGGGTCAGGTTGGACGCGGAAACCACAAAGCCGGCCTTATGGCTTTTTACCTTTGCCACCATCGCCGCCTGGGACGCGATGGACTGAGAGCCGAAGATGAAGCTGATGCCGCCTTCTTTTGCCAGCGCGATGGCCAAAGAGTCGTTGGACACCGACTGCATAATGGCAGAGGTCAGCGGAATATTCAGGCTGATCGCCGGTTCTTCCTGACCCTTGCGGTATTTGGTCAGCGGTGTGCGCAAAGACACATTATCCGGAATGCAAGCCTCAGAAGTATAGCCGGGAACCAGCAAATACTCACTAAAGGTGTGACTGGGCTCGGGATAGTAAAAAGCCATGTGTAAAACCCCCTGTTTTTGTAAAATCTTTATTTAGCTGAATATATCATACCTTTTCTTTTCGGTCAAGAGTTCCTCTTGGGAATTGGGGCATTTTTTATAAAAATATTGCAATCATTTTATAAGTGTGGTATATTCTTTTGTTAGAGAATGGAAAAGAAGGAGAGTTTATATGGCACAGCAGGAAAACATCAGAAATATTGCCATTATTGCCCACGTTGACCACGGCAAAACAACCTTGGTGGACGAGATGCTCAAGCAGGGCGGTATCTACCGGGAAAACCAGGCCACCGTGGATCGGGTTATGGACTCCGGCGACCTGGAACGGGAGCGTGGCATCACCATTTTGGCAAAAAACACCTCCGTGCAGTATAAAGACACGAAGATCAACATCGTCGACACCCCCGGCCACGCGGACTTTGGTGGCGAGGTGGAGCGTATTCTGAAAATGGTGAACGGTGTTCTTTTGTTGGTGGATGCCGCAGAAGGCCCTATGCCCCAGACCCGGTTTGTACTGCAAAAGGCATTGGAGCTGGGCCACAAGGTCATTGTGGTGGTCAACAAGATCGACAAGCCGGATGCCCGGATCCCCGAGGTGATGGACGAGGTTTTGGAGCTTTTGCTGGATTTGAATGCCACCGACGAGCAGTTCAATTCCCCCACTGTCTTCTGCTCCGGTCGGCAGGGCACTGCCGCCTACGGTCCGGAGGAGGTGGGCAAAGACCTTGTGCCGCTGTTTGAGACCATTGTCAACTATATCCCTGCGCCCCAGGGCGATGCAACCGCACCTTTGCAGGTGCTGGTTTCCTCTATTGACTATAATGAGTATGTGGGACGGATCGCCGTTGGCCGTGTGGAACGCGGTACCATCCGGGTCAACCAGGAGGTCGCCATCTGCGACTACCACAACCCGGATTTGCAGCAAAAAGGCAAGGTAGTTGCCCTGTACACCTATGACGGTCTTGGCAAAACTCCCATCACCGAAGCAGGCGCCGGCGAGATCGTGGCATTGTCCGGTATGGCGGATATCACCATTGGCCGTACCCTTTGCGCCCCGGACACCATTGAGCCGCTGCCCTTCGTAAAAATCAGCGACCCCACCATCGAAATGACCTTCGCTGTCAACGATTCTCCCTTTGCCGGTCAGGAGGGCAAGTTTGTCACCTCCCGGAATCTGCGAGACCGTCTGGAAAAAGAGCTTTTAAAGGACGTTTCTCTGCACGTTACCGAAGCCAGCACCGATTCTTTCAATGTGGCCGGTCGTGGCGAAATGCACCTTTCCATCTTGATGGAAACCATGCGCCGGGAAGGCTACGAGTTCTCCGTTTCCACCCCCCGTGTGCTGACCAAAGAAATCGACGGCAAGCTGTGCGAGCCTATTGAAAGAATGGTTGCCGATGTGCCGGAGGAGTGTATGGGCGCGGTGATCGAAAAGATGGGCCGCCGCAAGGGTGACCTTTTGGGTATGACCCCTATGGGCAGCCGTTACCGTCTGGAGTTTATGGTCCCCTCCCGGGGTCTGTTCGGCTACCGCAGCGAATTCCTCACCGATACCCGTGGCGAAGGCATTATGAGCAGTGTTCTGGACAGCTACGCCCCGGTCAAGGGCGAGATCGAGCGCCGTCTTACCGGCAGCTTGATTGCCTTTGAAACCGGTGAGGCCTGCTCCTACGGTCTGTTCAATGCCCAGGAGCGTGGCGCGCTGTTTATCGGCGCCGGCACTCCGGTATATGCCGGTATGGTGGTTGGTATCTGCAGCCGCAACGAGGATATGACCGTCAATGTCTGCAAGAAAAAGCAGCTGACCAATATGCGCGCCTCCGGCTCTGATGAAGCGCTCCGCCTGACCTCTCCCAAGATCTTCTCCTTGGAGCAGTGTTTGGAGTTTTTGGCAGATGACGAGCTTTTGGAATGCACCCCAAAGAGTCTGCGTATCCGCAAGCGGGAGCTGGATCACGCGCTGCGTATGCGCAATCTGATGAAAAAGCGCAATCAAGAGGGATAACACACCAATTAAGGTCTGTCCCGGGCAAAATTTGCCCAGGGCAGACCTTTTTTAGGCGATTTTTATGGGGACTACGGAAAAAACCGTAAAAAAACAGTTGACCACAAGGCTTTTTTCGTTTATACTAGGTTAGAATGACCAAGTATGGTCAGTCATTATGTTCTGCTACGGTCTTCGGACTGTTGAGCGTATTGTGAAGATTAGGAGGTGTAACTTATGAAGCGTACCTATCAACCCAGCCGTCGCCACAGATCCAAGGTGCACGGTTTCCGTAAGAGAATGGCAACTGCCAACGGCCGCAAGGTTCTCGCCCGCCGTCGTGCAAAGGGCCGCAATGTTCTGTCTGCGTAAGTAATTAAGCAGTGGGCAACCACAACTTTCATCGCTCATAGCGAAACGGGAGTCCATGCGGGGGCGAAGAAACATTCGCCCCCGCTCCCTTTTTATTCGAGCAAACCGGACTTTCCGTCGACGAGGAATTTTGGCGCAAGACAAACAAAAAGGAAGAAATACTTGCGTATTTCGATCTTTTTGTGCCGTATTGCGACAAAAGAGCCGTCGACAAAAGAGGGACTTCCTGTTAGGGAGAATGATTTATGAGATTTTCGTGCTCTCTAAAACTGAATCACATCTTTCGCCGGCTGTATGCTACCTCCGGTCACGCGAATTCTTTTTTGGTGCTTTATGCCAGAAAGAATCACACTGCCACCAATCGGGTGGGCGTAACTGTGAGCAAGAAGCTCGGTGGCGCTGTGGTGCGCAACCGTGTCCGCCGCCGTTTGCGTGAGGTTTACCGCCTTCACGAAACGCGCTTTTGTCCCGGTTGGGATATCGTGGTAGTGGCCAGAAGTCGCTGCGTCAATGCCGACTTCCAGAAGCTTTGCCACGCATACCTGTCCCTTGCGGAAAAAGCCGGTATTTTGGAGGCAGCCCAATGAAAAAGCTGCTGCTATGCTTGATTCGTTTTTACCGCCGGGGGATCTCTCCCTATACACCCCCCAGTTGTCGGTTTACTCCCACCTGTTCTGCTTACGCCTGTGAAGCCATCGAAAAATACGGGTCTGTGAAGGGCGGATGGCTTGCCCTGAAGCGCATTTGTCGCTGCCATCCCTTTTATAAAGGGGATTATTACGACCCGGTACCTTAAGGAGAATAATTATGTTCCTTTTTTCATTACCTGACATTGTGCAGGTGCCTTTCGGCTGGCTGCTTTCCGTTTTATACCAGTTCACCCAAAGCTACGGCTGGGCGCTGATCATTTTCTCGCTGGTCGTAAAATTGGTATTGATGCCTGCCTCCGCAAAAGCCAAGAAAAGCTCTATGAAAATGTCCCGGCTGACCCCTCAGCTGGAGGCCATCAAAGCAAAATATCCGGATGATCAGCAAAAGCAGGGCGAAGCCATGCGCGCGCTGTATAAGCAGGAAGGGGTTTCTATGGGCGGTGGCTGCCTGTGGAGTCTGCTGCCGCTGCTGATTTTGTTCCCCTTGTACACTGTCGTCCGTCAGCCTATCACCTATATGCTCCAGGAGAGCGCAGAGGCAGCTGCCAAGATTGTCAGCATCATCAAGGACGCGCTGCCGGATGCCTTTGGCGCCAACGAATTCTATGAGCAGATGATCGCTGCTCCTCTGATCCCCCAGTTTGCCCAGCAGATCAAAGAAGCTTTGCCGGATATTTCCGACGCTACTTTGAAGGGTGTGGATTTCAGCTTCCTGGGTTTTGCCCTGAACGACATTCCCCAGTGGCAGTTCTGGAACTGGAAGATCACAGCCGAGACCCCCTTGTGGTCCTACCTGGGCTGTGCGCTGATGCCTCTGCTGTCCGCAGGCGGCCAGCTTTTGAGTATGTTCCTTTCCCAGAAGATGAACAACTCCCTGGTTACCGACGAAAAGGGCCTGGAGGATAAGGAGACCGCACAAAAGGCCGACTCCAACCAGACAATGAAAATGATGATGTGGATCTCTCCCATCATGTCTTTGTGGATCGGCTTTAGTATGCCTGCCGCTTTGAGCCTTTACTGGTTCGCACAGGGCATCTTCTCCACCGCCAGTGATCTGTATCTCACCGCAAAATACCGTAAAATCTACGATGCCGAGGATGCAGAGCGTTTGAAGAAAGCGATGGAGGCTGATGCCATCGAGGCTGAAAAAGAGCGTATCCGCGCCGAGCGCCGCGCTGCTAACCCCGACGGCATCACTACCAACACCAGCAAGAAAAAGATCCAGCAAAGCAAACAGCGCGAGCAGGAGGCCGCCAAAGCCGCTGCCGCCAGAGAATATGCCGCAAAGAAGGGCGAAGTTGTGGAGGAAGCTCCCGAAAAGACTGTCCTGTCCGGCATCCCCGACCGCCCCAACTGCCGCGGTCGCGCCTACGATCCCAACCGCTACACCAACACGGAGGAATAAATATGGAAAAGACCCTCATTACCACCGGCAAGACCATTGATCTTGCCATTGAGGCGGCTTTGACCCAGTTGGGACTTTCCCGGGACGATGTATCCGTCCAGGTCCTGGCCCAGGCAAAGCCCGGATTCCTTGGCATCGGCGCAGCTCCGGCCAAGGTAGAGATCACCTACGAATCCCCGGAAGCACCTAAGAGTGCCTTTGGCTCTGCTTCCCGTTCCAAGCCTAAGACAAAGCCCGCCCCTGTAGGGGGCGATGCCCACATCGCCCCGAAAAAAGCAGAAAAGGCGTCTGCTCCTGCCCCTAAAAAAGAAGCCGCTCCTGCTCCCAAGAAAGAAGAAAAGCCTGCCCCCAAGAAGGAATCTCCCAAAGCTGAAAAGAAAGCCCCCGCAGAGCCGAAGGTCTTCGCACCTGCCGCACCCGGCAGCGTGGAAGAGAAGATCGAGGTTTTCCTGAAGGGTCTTCTGGAGCATATGGGCTCCCAGGCTGTTCCCCACGCCTGGAAAGAGGAGGACAACACCTACAACGTGGAGCTGACCGGCGAAGATCTGGGTTACCTGATTGGCCGCCGGGGCGACACTTTGGATGCGCTGCAGCACCTGGCGAATTACTCTGTTAACCGCCATGTGGAAGGCCACATCCGCATCAATGTGGATGCCGAGCAGTACCGCCAAAAGCGGGAAGAGTCCCTGCGCCGCTACGCAACCAAAAAGGCCCAGCAGGTGCTGAAGGCACACCGCCGGACCACCTTGGAGCCTATGAACGCATACGAGCGTCACGTGATTCACGCCGCCCTGCAGGATATGGACCGGATCACCACCTACTCCGTAGGCACCGAGCCCAACCGCAGAGTTGTCATCGAATACGAAAGATAAACAAATTGGGCCGCTTCCTTTGGGAAGCGGCCCTTCTTTTTATTTGATCAGGAAATACAGCAGCACCAGCACGCCCAGGGCGATACGGTATACACCGAACACCGCAAAGCTGCGCTTGCGCACATATTCCATCAGCGCGCGGATGACCATAACGGACACCACAAAGCTGACCACACAACCAACCAACAGCACCGTAATTTCCAAACCGGTAGCGCTGACACCGGACATCATAAATTTCAGCAGCTTCAAAGCGCTGGCACCCAGCATGGTGGGAATGGCCAGGAAGAAAGAAAACTCCGCGCCTGCGCTGCGGCTGACACCCAGTAAAAGCGCGCCCAAAATGGTACTGCCGGAACGGGAGGTGCCGGGAATTAGGCTCAAACACTGAAATGCGCCGATCAAGAATGCGGTTTTATAATCGATGTCATAGACATTGCGCACCTTCAAGGACCGGTCGGCATTCTTCTTTTCCATAAACAGGAAAGCCACACCGTAAACTACCAATGCAATGGCCACCACTACATAATTATAAAGGTGGGCATCCATCCAGTCGTCCAGCAGCAGACCCAACACGGCCGAGGGCAGCACCGCCACGATCACCTTAAACCACAGCTGCCAGGTATTGGCCTTCTGCTGTGCTGTTTTCTTGGGAGCAAAGGGATTGAGCTTGTTGAAAAACAGCAAAATCACTGCTAAAATCGCGCCCAACTGAATGACCACCTGGAACATCTCGTAAAATGCCTCGGAGACCTGCAGCTTCACAAACTCGTCCAAAAGAATCATATGTCCGGTGGAGGAAACCGGCAACCATTCGGTAATGCCCTCCACAATGCCAAACAAAATGGCTTTCAAAATTTCCAAAATAAACATATGCGACTCCTTTCTTGAATTACCCCTATCATACCTTATCGGGGTAAATTTTGCAAGGAAAATTCCGCTGTTAACATTTTGCCGTGAAACTCTTTACAATTTATTCACCGAAATGCCCAAATTTGCGTTATAATAGTAAAAAAAGAAATTTTACCCTTGGGAGGTATCTTTATGGCGATATCCGTTTTGGTTGTGGAAGATGACAGAAACATCTCCGAGCTTTTACAGTTGTATCTGGAAAAGGAAGGTTATGCTGTGACGCTGGCTTTTGACGGTGGAGAAGGTCTTTCCAAGTTCCGCGCCTTACAGCCGGATCTGGTGCTTTTGGATGTGATGATGCCGGTGGCCGATGGCTGGACTGTTTGTAAAACCATTCGTGCCGAAAGCCAGACACCTATTATTATGCTCACCGCCAAATCCGAAACCGACGATAAGGTAACCGGCCTGAAAAGCGGCGCGGACGACTATATTACCAAACCCTTTGAAATGAAGGAGCTTTTGGCCCGTATGGAGGCAGTTTTGCGCCGCACCGACCGGGGCGCAGCGGAATCCTCCGCCCGGCGGCTGACCTTTGACAAGCTGGTCATCGATATGGAGGCTTTCGAGCTGATCATTGACGGCAAAAAGGTAGACGCGCCCCCGAAGGAGATGGAGCTTCTGTTCTATTTGGCATCCTCTCCCAACCGGGTCTACACCCGTAACCAGCTTTTGGACGAGGTGTGGGGATTTGATTACTTTGGCGACTCCCGGACCGTAGATGTCCACGTCAAGCGCTTACGGGAAAAGCTGGAAGACATCTCTCCCAACTGGAGTCTGAAAACCGTCTGGGGCGTTGGCTACAAATTTGAGGTGCTGCAAGGATGAAAACCACCTTCAGCCGTATGGTCTTTGCCTTCGTGCTGATTTTGCTGGTGGCCCTTTTGATCGTCAGCGTGACTTTTCAGATATTGATGCAGCGGTTTGTAAAAAACCGGACCATCGAAAACCTGAAAAGCCACAGCACCACCATATCCCAGGTGGCCGCTGCCTATTACGAAGACAAAACCCTCTCTCAAAGAGATTTTCTGATCCAGCTTTCCGTGGCAGGAGAGCTGTCCGGCTCGGATGTGGTCATCTGCGATGCTGCCGGCCGTCTGGTCCTTTGTTCTGACGCGCCCTTCGGCTGCGACCACCGTGGTTTGATCATCACCAGCCGGGACTTTCTCCGGAAAATCAACGCCGAGGAATATGTGATTTCGGAAGGTGTTGTGGAAGGTCTTTATCCGGAATCCCGGATTTTGGTGTCCACTGCCATCCGCCAGGAACATTCCGGTAAGCTGTTGGGTATCGTTCTGGTGTCCACTCCCCAGCTTTCCGCCACCGCCATTACCAGAACATTTATGGATAATTATATCCTTCTGGCCGTAATGGTAATTTTGTTTGCGATTGTCGTTATTACCCTTTACACCCGTCGCACCAGTAATCCTTTGCGGGATATGGCCAAAACCGCCACCGCCTTCGGCCACGGTGATCTCCGGGCCAGGGCCCAGGTGCCTAAACGCTCTCCTATGGAAATTCAGGAGCTGGCATTGGCCTTCAACAATATGGCCCAGGCCTTGGAGCAAAGTGAATACCAGCGCAAGGAATTTGTTGCCAATGTGTCCCACGAATTAAAGACACCGATGACCACCATTGGTGGCTATGTGGACGGCATTCTGGACGGTACCATCCCTCCTCAGCAGCAGCAGCGCTATCTGAAGATCGTTTCCGACGAGACCCACCGGCTCAGCCGTCTGGTGCGCAGTATGCTGGACATCTCCCGTCTGCAGTCCCAGGGGGGCATTCCCGAGGAGAAGAAAGTACGGTTTGATGTGTGCGAATGCGTAGGAAAAACCCTGCTGACCTTCGAGCAGAAAATCACCCAAAAACAGCTGGATGTGCAGGTAACACTGCCGGACCTGCCGGTGTTTACCCGGGCCTGCCCGGACTCCATCACCCAGGTGGTGTATAATCTTTTAGATAACGCTGTAAAATTCTGTCCGGAAAAAGGCCTTCTGGGTGTGCGTGTGCGCACCGGCAGTGATAAGATTTATGTGTCCATCTCCAACACCGGACCTACCATCCCTCCGGAGGAGCTGCCGCTGCTGTTTGACCGCTTCCATAAGCTGGACAAAAGCCGCAGTGAGAACCGGGATGGCTGGGGCTTGGGTCTGTATATCGCCAAGACCTTGATTTGCAGCCACGACCAGGATATCTCCGTATCCAGCGCCGATGGCGTGACAGAATTTACCTTTACCCTCAAGCTTGTAAATTAGGAGCTTTTATGAACGAAAACCATTGGAAAACAGAAAATAGCTACGACCCCTACCGGAGCGTTTATCAAACCGGCAGCACCCATCCGCGTAAAAGCAAAAGCGGTCTGATCGCCGTTTTGCTGGCCGTTGTGATTTTGCTGGGCGGTGTGGTGACCATTCTGGGTCTGATGAATGTACAGCTTTTCCGAAAGCTGGAAAATTCCCCGGAGCAAAAGGACCCCTATGTCCAGTTTTCTCCGGATGACACCACACAAACCCAGGCAACAACGGCACAGCAACACACCCCGGCAGGCAACACCCAGATTGAAATTGAAAACACACCTCAGGGTGTGCCCAATGTTCCCCAGGAGGGCGGTCTTTCTTTGCAGGAGATCTATCAAAAGGCCATTGATTCGGTGGTCTCCATTTCCTGCGCCGCTTCCGGCGGCAACAGCACCGGCACCGGTGTTGTGATCTCCACCGACGGCTATCTTATCACCAACTACCATGTGGTGGAGGGGGCCCGGGAGATCTCTGTGCTGCTCACAGATGAACGGACACTGTCCGCAACGCTTCTTGGCTTTGATGCCCTTTCCGACCTGGCGGTACTGCAGGTAGAGGCGACAGATCTGAAAGCGGCAGAATTCGGTGATTCCGCCGCGCTGCAGGTAGGTGACAGCGTGGTGGCCATCGGTGATCCTCTGGGCGCGGAGCTGCGAGGTACTATGACCAACGGTATCGTTTCCGCCATTAACCGGGATGTGTCCACCGGCGGCCGTACCATGACCTTGATCCAGACCAATGCGGCCTTGAATTCCGGCAATTCCGGCGGCCCGCTGCTCAACTGCTACGGTCAGGTAGTGGGTATCAATACTATGAAGATCGGTGACTATATGTCCTCTGCCGGTGTAGAAGGTCTCGGCTTTGCCATTCCCAGCACCACTGTTAAGGAGATCGTAGACCAGCTGCTGTCCCAGGGGTATGTATCCGGCCGCCCCAGCATCGGCTTTACCGGCCAGACCATTACCTCCTTTGACCGACTGTACTACCACCTGCCGCAAGGCGTGTATATCACACAAGTGGAAACCGGCAGCGATGCTGCTAAAAAAGGCATTTCTACCGGCGACATTCTGACCCACATCGGCCAAACCCGCATTGCGGATATGGATTCTCTGGAAAAACAGCTGTTTGCCTATAACGCCGGTGCTACCATTCCGGTGACCATTTACCGCAGCGGCAAAACCTACTCTTTGAAAATTACATTAGGAGAAGCAAAATAATGGACTGCATTTTCACAAAAACCTTCCTTTTGGAGGCGATCCATACCGATTGCTTCGGCAGAGCCAAACCCTCTGCGCTGTTATACTTTGCCCAGGAGGCCGCCGGCGCCCATTGCATCGCACTGGGTCTGGATAATGCTTCTTTGGCAGACAGAAACCTTTTCTGGGTGATTTTGCGCAACCGGGTGCAAATCCGCCGGCTGCCCCAAATCGGTGAAACCGTCACCGTCAAAACCTGGCCGATGCCCACCACCCGGGCGGCCTTTCCCCGGGCTTTTACCGCCTACGACGAAGACGGCCGGGAGCTGTTTCGCTGCACCAGCCTTTGGGCCTTGGTAGATGCAGACAGTCGGACAATGGTGCTGCCGGGAAAGAGCGGCGTATCTCTGGAGGGTGTCCTTTTAGGAGAGGAACTGCCTGCCCCGGAATCCATCCCTGCCAGGGAACTGGAAAACACCGCCCTTTTCCATGTTGGCTACAGTATGCTTGACCGGAATTTCCACATGAACAACACCCGGTATTTTGATTGGATCGACGATTTGCTGTCCAGCGATTTTCACCGGGAGCACCCGGTGCGCAGTTTTTCCATCTGCTATTTGTTCGAAGTTCGGGAAACCCAGGAAATCACCCTGAAATGGCAACTTTCTGACGACAATATTCTCCAGGTAAACGGCTACCGGGCCGCAGAAAACGACACCCAGGCACCCATTCGTGTCTTTGCCGCGAAGGTGCAATTTTGACAGTTGTTCTGTAAACCAAAATGTATTTTGTAACTATTTGTCGATTTTGCGGTTTTTCCACCGGCAAGCCAGTTCTCCCAAGGGTTTTTTCGTACCAGTGAGCATTTGCCCTGTGGAAAAGCCTGTGGAAAGTGTGGAAAACTCACCCCCGAAAAATGACAGAAAATGCCCATAATTTTATGATTATGTAAACCGATATTCCGTTAAGTAAAACGACAAAAAACTACCCGATAGGCCGAAGCCTATCGGGTAGTTTTGCTATTTATTTCTTTTCCTTAATTATAATTGAGGGCCTGCTGCGACCAGAGCCTTGCCCTCGTCGTTGCCGGTGTACTTGTTGAAGTTCTTGACAAAGCGAGCAGCCAGGTCCTTTGCCTTCTCATCCCACTGGGCAGCGTCTGCGTAGGTGTCGCGAGGATCCAGGATCTTGGGATCTACGCCGGGCAGAGCGGTGGGAACTTCGAAGTCGAAGTAGGGGATCTTCTTGGTCTCGGCCTTCAGGATAGAGCCGTCCAGGATAGCATCGATGATGCCGCGGGTGTCCTTAATGGAGATACGCTTGCCGGTGCCGTTCCAGCCGGTGTTGACCAGGTAAGCCTTTGCGCCGGACTTCTCCATCTTCTTAACCAGCTCTTCGCCGTACTTGGTGGGGTGCAGCTCCAGGAAAGCAGCGCCGAAGCAAGCGGAGAAGGTGGGGGTGGGCTCGGTGATGCCACGCTCGGTGCCGGCCAGCTTGGAAGTGAAGCCGGACAGGAAGTAGTACTTGGTCTGCTCCGGAGTCAGGATAGAAACAGGAGGCAGAACGCCGAAAGCGTCAGCAGACAGGAAGATCACATTCTTTGCATCGGGGCCCTTGGAAACGGGGCGAACGATCTTTTCAATGTGGTTGATGGGGTAGGAAACGCGGGTGTTTTCGGTAACAGAGCCGTCAGCAAAGTCGCACTTGCCGTTTTCGTCAACAGTAACGTTCTCCAGCAGAGCGTTGCGCTTGATGGCGTTGTAGATGTCGGGCTCGGACTCGGGGTCCAGGTTGATAACCTTTGCGTAGCAGCCGCCCTCGAAGTTGAACACACCCTCGTCGTCCCAGCCGTGCTCGTCGTCGCCGATGAGCAGACGCTTGGGGTCGGTGGACAGAGTGGTCTTGCCGGTGCCGCTAAGACCGAAGAACAGAGCGGTGTTCTCGCCGTTCATATCGGTGTTGGAGGAGCAGTGCATGGAGGCCATGCCGTTCAGAGGCAGGTAGTAGTTCATCATAGAGAACATACCCTTCTTCATCTCACCGCCGTACCAGGTGTTCAGGATGAGCTGCTCGCGGGAGGTCAGGTTGAACAGCACGGCCGTCTC
>JAGBVD010000210.1 GCA_017630495.1 Oscillospiraceae bacterium | reverse complement strand
GCGCCAGTCCCATAAGAATACCCAGGTACAGAAGCTGTACGATGAGTTCCTGGGTAAGCCTAACTCTCACAAGGCTCACGAGCTGCTGCACACTACTTATCAGGCAAGAGTTGGTTTTAACGACTAACTTTCTGCGGTGCTATCCGTTAACCCCCTTGATGGTAATAGCACACCTTCCTTCTGGGGGTCCCGGATTTGCCCAATCCCCGGGACCCCCGTTCTTCCTTTTTACAGAAAGTGAGCATTGAATATGAATGTATATGAAGTTGGCAGGCTGACAAAAATGCTTGCTGAAAATGACTATCCCGGCCGTGGTATTGTGCTGGGCATGACACCGGACGGAAAGAAGTCCGTTGCAATCTATTTTATTATGGGTCGTAGCGTTAACAGCCGTAACCGTGTCTTTGTAGAAGAACCGGATGGTATCCGCACCCAAGCCCACGATCCCAAGCTGATGCAGGATCCCCATCTCATCATTTATCACCCCGTACGGGAAACCGGTAGTGGCCTGATTGTCACCAATGGTGACCAGACTGATACTATCCGGGATTTTCTGGGAAGAGGTGAAAGCTGGGAAGCAGCACTGCGTACCCGCTGCTTTGAAGATGATGGCCCCAACTGGACTCCCAGAATTTCCGGATTACTTGCCAAGGATGGCAGCTATAAGATGTCCATTTTAAAGGCTTCCGACGCTTATGGTACCGGTTGTGTCCGTAATTTCTATGAGTATCCTGCCGTTCCCGGTTTGGGTCATTTCCTTCACACCTATGTGGGCAATGGTACTCCGGTCATTCCCTCTTTTGTGGGTGAACCGGAACGGGTATCCATTGCTAACGAGATCGATCTGTTTGCAGAAATTTTGTGGGATCAATTAAACAGTGAAAATAAGATCTCCCTGTTCGTGCGTTATACCGATCTTGCCACCGGCGAGTACGAGCAACGGATCTTCAATAAAAACGAGTAAGGGAGTATAGCAATATGAAAGAATTTGAACTGAAATATGGTTGCAACCCCAACCAAAAACCTGCGCATCTGGATTTGTTGGACGGCGGTGATCTGCCTTTTGAAATCCTGAATGGTCGTCCCGGTTATATCAACTTTATGGATGCCCTGAACTCCTGGCAGCTTGTGAAGGAACTGAAGGCAGCCACCGGTATGCCCTGTGCGACTTCCTTCAAGCATGTTTCTCCCACCTCTGCCGCTGTTGGCAAGGTGCTGCCCATCGAGCTGAAGAAGGCATGCTTCGTAGAAGATGTGGCTGCTCTGGATGAGAATCCTTTGGCCTGCGCTTATGTTCGTGCCCGTGGTACCGACCGTATGTGCTCCTTTGGCGACTGGGTCGCACTAAGCGATGTCTGCGATGAGCTGACCGCATCTTTGATCGCTCCCGAGGTTTCCGATGGTGTGATCGCACCCGGCTATACTGAAAAGGCGCTGGAAATCTTGAAGGCCAAGCGCAAGGGCAGCTACAATGTGGTCCGGATTGATCCCGACTATGTGCCCAAGGAGCAGGAAATCAAGGAAGTCTTCGGCATTGCATTCCACCAGGGTCGTAATAATTTCAAGATCGACGAGGCGCTGCTGAGCAATATTGTTACTGAAAACAAGGAACTGCCTGCCGATGCAAAGATTGACCTGATCGTATCTCTGATCACCTTGAAGTACACCCAGTCCAATTCCGTCTGCTTTGCATACGACGGTCAGGCGATTGGCGTCGGTGCCGGTCAGCAGAGCCGTATCCACTGCACCCGCCTGGCAGGTACCAAGGCTGACACTTGGTTCCTGCGTCAGCATCCCAAGACTCTGGGGCTGAAGTTCCGTGCAGATCTGGGTCGTGCTAACCGTGACAATGTGATCGACGGCTACATCAACGGTAACGAAGAGGATGTCTGCGCTGATGGTATTTGGCAGAATTATTTTACTGAGCAGCCTGAGCGTTTGACCGAAGGCGACAAAAAGGCATGGCTGGCATCCCGTCGCAATGTGGCGCTGGGCAGCGATGCGTTCTTCCCCTTCAGTGACAACATTAAGCGTGCTTTTGCCTCCGGTGTTAAGTACATCGCAGAGCCCGGTGGCTCTATCCGCGATGATCTGGTCATCGAAGAGTGCAACAAGAAGGGCATGGTCATGGCCTTTACCGGCATGCGCCTGTTCCACCACTAAGAGAAAACAACCTGACATTAAGCCCACAGCTGCGTGAAAGGTGCGAATACAGTATTTTGCTTCATGGAGTTTCTATGAGGTTTACTGCAGCTGCACCTTTTAACCGGTGTAGCTGCATTTTGCTGGGGAGGAAACTATGGAAACAAGAGTTGCTGTTATGAGTATTATCGTTGAGGATCCGGATTCTGTGGAACCCCTCAACACCATTTTGCATGAAAATGGAAAATATATCATTGGTAGAATGGGCATTCCCTATCACAAGCGGAAGATCTGC
>JAGBVD010000209.1 GCA_017630495.1 Oscillospiraceae bacterium | reverse complement strand
ATTACCCGTATGGGCCAGATTGTGGGTAAGGAAGCTTCCAAACGATTGGGTGTTCCTTTCGGTATTGTGGATTTGAGCCTGGCACCGACACCGGCTGTTGGCGACAGTGTTGCCCGGATTCTGGAGGAGATGGGCCTGGAGGTTTGCGGTACTCACGGTACGACCGCTGCCCTGGCAATGCTTAACGATGCAGTGAAAAAGGGCGGTGTTATGGCCAGTAACCATGTGGGCGGCTTGTCCGGCGCTTTTATCCCGGTTTCCGAGGATGAGGGTATGATCGCTGCTGCGGAAAGCGGCACGCTGTGTTTGGATAAGCTGGAGGCAATGACCTGCGTTTGCTCTGTAGGTCTGGATATGATCGCTGTTCCCGGTGATACCTCCGCAGAAACGATTTCTGCCATTATTGCCGATGAAGCGGCAATCGGTATGGTCAATTCCAAGACCACTGCCGTGCGTATCATCCCTGCTCCCGGCAAGGTTGTAGGCCAGCGGGTGGAAATGGGCGGCCTTTTGGGCAGCGCCCCGGTAATGCCGGTGCACGATAAGTCCAGTGCGGCATTCATTGCAAGAGGCGGCCGCATCCCGGCCCCACTGCAAAGCCTGAAGAACTAAAAAGATCACCCGATTGGATGTTTCCAATCGGGTGATTTCTTATTTTGCAGAGAGGTCTACGCTTTTACGCAGAATGCTGAAGGGGGGGACGCGCTGGGGAAGCTGCATATAAAACTGCATTTGCGGCGTTCTCGGCTCCTCCAGAGGATTGCCGTCCATATCTGTCATCGTTCCTTCCGTAACCGGGAAGGGCTTTGTGTCAGGACCGACCAGCTCCAAAGTGTCCTGCATAGAGAATTTGTTGCGCAGGCTGCACAGAGCAAGTCCGTTCTCATCACAATCTTCCACAATAGCGCAAACCTGCCACTGGCGTATGTACCGGGAATTTTCTGTATACTGGCCCGGCTCTCCGTAGTAAAATCCGGTAGAGTATATCCGATGGGATACATGGTCTACCTCATCGCGCCACACCGGATCGATTTTTCGACCGGCAAAGACATCGTCAATTGCGTGACGATAAGCACCGGTAACAACGGCGGCGTAGTAGGCAGATTTTGCTCTGCCTTCAACTTTAATGCAATCCACACCGGCATCCTGCAGATCCTTCAAATGGTCGATCATGCACATATCTCTGGAATTGAGAATGTATGTGCCTTTTTCATCTTCGAAAACAGGGAAGTATTCTCCGGGTCGCTTTTCTTCCATCAGTGTGTACTGATAGCGGCAGGGCTGGGCGCAGGCACCCCGGTTGGAATCCCGTCCGGTCATATAGTTGCTGAGCAGACATCTGCCGGAATAGCTGACGCACATAGCACCGTGACCAAAGGTTTCGATTTCCAATTCCTTGGGGGTTTTCTCCCGGATAACGCGAATCTGTTCCAGGTCCAGTTCCCGGGCCAGTACCACACGCTGTGCGCCCAGATCGTACCAAGCCTTTGCGCATTCGTAGTTGGCAATGGACTGCTGGGTAGAAACGTGGCGGGCACAGCTGGGCGCGTATTTCCCGGCAAGGGTAAAAGCTCCCAGATCTGCCAGGATCAGCGCATCTACTTTTGCATCTGCCAGCTGTTCCAAATAAGCAGGAAGCTGTGCTACCTCATCGTTGCGAGGCATCGTGTTCACGGTTACGTGGACACTGACACCATGCTTGTGGGCAAAATCTACGGCTTGAGGTAATTGCTCCGGTGTAAAATTACCGGCAAAGGCACGCATACCAAAGTCGGTGCCTGCCAGATAAACGGAATCTGCACCGTACAAAACGGCCATTTTCAGCCGTTCCATATCTCCGGCAGGACTCAGTAGTTCAATCTTTTTCACATCAATACCCCAGCTTGTTTGCCCAGTTGTTGTGTTCGCTGAGGTTTTTGGAGAAACGGTGTACACCGGCTTTTTTGTCGTAAATAAAGAAGTAATAGCCGGTGGATTCCGGGTCCAGTGCAGCATCCAGGCTGGAAAGACCGGGGTTGGCAATAGGACCGGCCGGCAGACCAGGCTGGGTGTTTGTGTTGTAGGGACTCTTTTTCAGCGCTTCCGTGGAGAGATTTTCTCCTGCGTGATAATATTGGGTTGCATACTTGTAGGTTGCATCGGAATCCAATGTGGGATACTGGCTGGGCCGCTTCAAACGGTTATAGAAAACGGATGCAATGGTGTAGCCTTCCGCATCGGAAGCTTTTTCCTTTTCAACCATAGAGGCCATAGTGACCAGATCCCGGAAATCGATACGGACATAGCCCAGCTTTTGCTGCAGGGTCGTAAACTTGTTCTTCATACGCTTTGTAAAGCGATAATCAAAGTTGTCCAGGAATTTTTCCAGAACGTCTTTCGGATTGTCATCGGTATAGAATTCATAGGTGTCCGGGAAGAGGAAGCCTTCCAGACAGTATCTGTGACCGCGATCCACACCTTCCAGGAACCAGTATTCTTTCAGTTCGCCTTCGGCGGCATACTTTTCCAGATCTTTGACTCTGCAAACATCGTGTTTCTGCAGAAGCTCGAAAATCTGTGCGCAGTTGTAGCCCTCGGGAATCATAATTTCCACAGTGGAGAGGGCGTCGCCCCGATAGGACATCGCGTTGATCAGCGCGTTATAATCATAGATCGTGTCTTTTCGGAAGGTAACGGTGCCGGAAGGAATGTTTTCACCCTTGCCGGTGAGATCAGCAAACATTTCAAAAAGACTTGCGTAATTGATCATACCGACTTTTTGCAACTTTTCAGCGATAGAAGGAATCTGTTCGCCTTCTTCAATGGTAATGGTAATTTCCATGCCGGTCTTTTCCAGTGCCAGAACATCGGCGGCACACAGCCATAATGCTCTGCCAAAAGTCAGACCGATGGCCAGGATCAGCACCAACCAGACTGCCGTTGCCAAAATATGGGGGATACCGGACAGACCTTCGCCTTTTTTCTTTTTGCCTTTGGCCTTATCAGAGGTTGAAGTTTCTTTGGCATCAGGTGCTGAATCAGCAGGGGAATGGGCCTGCACATCTGCCTCATCACTGGGAATCGTTTCGGTATTAAGACCAAAATCATCGCCCCAGTTTTCCTCGATGCTTTCCTGAACGATGCGTGCAAGTTCCATATCATCCGGGTGCATTAGCCCAGCAGAAGAAACAGCCTGCTCGTCAGGACCAATCTCATTGGTGATGTCGTGTTTTTGTAAAATCTTATCCAACCAGCCGTCGACCAAGCTGGACGGATCCTTGTGTTTATTGTCCATAGGGGAACCTCCTGTCAACGAATGACAAACGCTTCTGCGGTGGCCTTTGCTGCATTATCACCTTTCAGAGCTTGCACCAGTGCAAGACCGAAAGGTACGGCACAACCGGCAGAGGTGCCGGTGATGACCCGTCCGTCACGAACGCAGGGCACATCCGGTACATAATCTGCATTACCCATTTTCTCTTTACAGCTGGGATAGCAGGTAGCCTTCAAACCGTCAGTGATGTGCAGGTCTGCCAAAACGGTAGGACCGGCGCAAATGGCGGCGACGAACTTGTTGTTTTCCCAGGCAAATGAAATGGCATCCATTGCCTCTTTCGATGCCCGAATGGCGGCAACACCGCCTAAACCGCCAGGCAGAACGATCATTTCCATCGCGGTCAGGTCCATTTCGCCCACTTCGATATCCGCAACAACGCTGATGTTGTGTGCGCCCTGGATCGTTTTTCCGTTCAGACCTACTGTCAAGACCTCCACACCTGCCCGGCGGAGAAGGTCCAAAGGCGCGACGGCTTCCACTTCTTCAAAGCCGTTGCCCAGTAAAATGTAAACCATACTTAACCCTCCAGACACTGCCGCACGGCGGCATAAATTTCGTTGTGGATATCTTCTATAGTACGCATAGCGCCGTCCTTAACGCAGTCGATGATCAACCAGCCATAATACTGCGCAGCAGCTCTGCCGCATTGGCGGCAGGTGGCAAGGTACTGCATATCTTTTTCGTGGATATCTGCCTGGGTGCTGGTGTCCTGCTCCCGATGACGCAAAAGCTTATCTGTGTAGTCTGTGGGGACATCCAGATAGATCGTCAGATCCGGCTGGGGGAGTCCCATCTTGTCATATTCAAAATCGTACAGCCACTTGAGATATTTTTCCCGATTTGCACCGGTTTCCTTGGAAGCCTGGTGAACGGCATTGGAGGTGGTATAACGGTCAGACAACACCACACCGCCATCTTCATACCACTGACCCCAATCCATTTTATAGGAAGCAAAACGGTCTACCGCATAAAAAGCAGAGGCAGCATAGGCATTGACGTCGGTGGGCTTTGTGCCGAATTCGCCGCCCAGATACATCCGGATCAGCGCAGAACTTTCCTGATCATACCGGGGAAAAACCAGTCTTTTAAAGGGAATTCCGTCCTTTTCCAAATGTTCGGACATCAAGCGGAACTGGGTAGACTTACCGGAACCGTCTGTGCCTTCAATTACAATTAGCTTGCCCATTTTTTCTCTGCCTCCTCATTTTCGGAAGAACATAAAATATCAACATAAAATATAGCACAATTTTTTGCATTTGTCCACCATTACCCAAAGTTTGTTTAGAAATTTCTATCAATATCATTTTTTTGCGCAGTTGCATATTTCCTTAAAAACTGGTACAATACAAAAAGATTATACGACAAGGAAGAAAGATATGGAAACAAGCAATATAACATTTAAAGATTTGGGCCTTTCTGACGAACTTTTGAAGGCTCTGGAGAAAAAAGGCTACGGTTATCCTACTACCATTCAGCAGCAGGCGATTCCTGCCTTTTTGCAGTGGAAGGATGTCATTGCGAAAGCACCTACCGGCACCGGAAAGACCTTTGCCTTCGGTATTCCGATGATCGAGCATATTGACCCGGAACTGCAGGAGGTTCAGGGATTGGTTCTTGCCCCTACCCGGGAGCTTGCGATCCAGATCGGCGACGAGCTGCGCAGTTTGCTGACCTTTTTTAAAGGTGTTCGCGTGGCCGTGCTTTACGGTGGTGCCGGCATTGTGGGACAAGCTAAACAGCTGGAGAAAAAGCCTCAGATCGTTGTGGCTACCCCTGGCCGTTTAATGGACCATTATAACCGCAAAAACATTCGTTTCGACAAAATTCAGACAGTCGTTCTGGATGAAGCGGACCGGATGCTGGATATGGGCTTTTTCAAGGATGTGACCCGGATCATCGAAAAGGTGAAAAACCGGAAGAATCTGGGCCTGTTCTCTGCTACTATTTCCCAGGAGGTTATGACTGTCTCCTGGATGTACCAGAGAGATGAGGTGGAGATCACCGTTGAGCCGAAAAAGGAAGACCGCCCGGATATTGAGCAGTACAGTATTACGGTTACACCCCTGGAAAAGGCAGAGACTACACTCCGACTGATCCGCACCCATGGTTTTGAACGGGTGATGATCTTCTGCAATACCAAGCATATGTGCCAGCGGCTGTGTGACGATTTCCAGAGAGCCGGTGCAGACTGCCAGTGCATCCACGGAGATATTCGACAGAGCCAGCGGGAAAAGACAATGCAGCAGTATAGAGATGGCAAGCTTGCCATCTTGATTGCCACCGATGTGGCCTCCCGGGGTATTGATGTGGACGATGTGGAATGTGTTATCAATTACGATGTGCCGGAAGAAAACGAGTACTATGTCCACCGGATCGGCAGAACCGGCCGCGCCAAGAGAAAAGGTGTTGCTTATAGTATAATTGGCAATTTCCCGGAAAAGGCAAAGCTGGATGAGATTGCCAAATTCTCCAATTATAAGATCCAACCGATGACCTTTGGGGAAAATGGAAATCTTGTAGAAGAGGTTGTAAAGGCACCGGCACCGGTGAAAAGGAGACTGCGTTGACTGCCCGGGAAGAGGGCTTCCTGCTGCTGACCGGTAGTCTGGGCAATCCTGACAGGAAACCGCTGACTGTGCCGCAGTTCCGGGAATTGACACGGCGAATGCGGCAAGTGGAAAAGCCTTTGAACGATGGCGACCTTGCGGAAAAGGATCTGTTGGATATAGGCTTGGAGCCGACTTTTGCAAAGCGGATTTTGCAGCTGCTATCCCAGCAGGATGAACTAAAGTGGTATTTGGAAAAGGGGAGAAAGCAGGATTGCTATCCTTTGACACGCAACAGTTCCGCATATCCTACGATCCTACATAAACGGCTGCATATGGAAGCTCCGGGTGTTCTATGGACAAAAGGCGATCGGCAACTGCTGAAATGGCCGGCGGTGTCGCTGGTGGGCAGCCGCGATTTGCGGGAAGAAAACCGGGAATTTGCCCAAGAGGTGGGCAAGCAGGCGGCAATGCAGGGGTATGTGCTGGTTTCGGGAAATGCCCGGGGCGCAGACAAAACAGCTCAGGACGCTTGTCTTGAAAACGGCGGAAAAGTTATTGTAATTGTAGCGGATGAGCTGGAAAAACACCCACTGAAGAATCATGTTCTTTACATATCTGAGGGCGGTTTCAATCTGGCTTTTTCTGCAGCACGGGCATTGCAACGGAATCGGGTGATTCACAGCTTGGGACTGCTGACATTTGTCGCCCAATGCACATTGGGAAAGGGTGGCACATGGGACGGTGCGACCCAAAATCTGCGCCATAACTGGAATCCGGTTGTGTGCTTTGACGACGAAAGCCCTGCTGTGAAGGAACTTGTGCAAATGGGCGCTGTACCGGTGAAGAAAGGTGCACTTTCCGATTTCCAGGCAATGCAATCAAGTAATTTTAATTTTTTACCATAGAGGGCTGTAAAATGCGAACGAAGCATATAAATAAAAAGTGGTTTCGGTTCTTGAAAATTACTTTTTACATTGGACTGGCATTGGCTCTGCTTGGCAGTGCTATATTACTGGGAATCAATCTTTGGGTTACCGAAAGCGTAAAAAGTAATATTATTAATGAGCAGCAAGCTGCAAAACTGCAGGATGTGGATTGTATTATCGTTTTAGGTTGCCAGGTTCGTGATGACGGTACACCCAGCCATATGCTTGAGGATCGGCTTCGTCGGGGTGTATCTCTATATGATTTAAAGGCCGCACCTAAATTGCTCATGAGTGGTGACCACGGAACGGAAGGCTATGACGAGGTAGACGCTATGAAGCACTATGCGGTGGATGCAGGTGTGCCTTCTGCGGATGTGTTTATGGACCATGCGGGCTTTTCCACTTATGATACAGTGTGCCGGGCAAAAGAGATTTTTCAGGCGCAAAAGGTTATTATTGTGACCCAAACATATCATTTGTATAGGGCAATGTATATTGCAAAACAAATTGGTCTGGAAGCATATGGTGTGGCGGCTGAATACCGTCAATATGGCGGCCAGCTTGCGCGGGACATCCGGGAGGTTTTGGCCAGAGTTAAAGATTTTGGTATGTCCATTCTGCAACCGGAACCGGTGTATTTGGGAGAGGCGATCCCTATTAGTGGCAATGGTGAATTGACCCACGACGACAAATCAAATTTTTCATAAAATTTAACCGGAGCAGCAATCACTGCTCCGGTAATTTATTATAGTAATATCGGCTGTATTTGCTGACCATCCAGCATACAGGTAAGGGCGGGCAGTATTTTTGAAAAGTCAGCAACAATACTGGTGGGCTTGTTGAAAGGGTCGTCTTGCCCAAAGGGGACGAAATAGTAGTTCTTCCGCCCCAATAACTTTCCGATATTTTCTGCTGCACCGGCAAGACCATCGTTGGTGGAAATGGCAATCAGAATAGGCCGACTGTTTCGCAGATGGCTTTTGGCTGCCATGGTCACAGGGCCGTCAGCAATGCTGTGGGCAAGTTTTGCCAAAGTGTTGCCGGTACACGGAGCGATGATTAGCGCGTCCAGTATTTTCTTCGGACCAATTGGCTCAACATCTTCAATCGCGTAAAGGGGCGCACGACCGCAGATTTCTGTGATCCTTTGGATATGCGCCTGACCTGTACCGAATCGGCTGTCAATGGTGCAGGATGGTTCTGACATAATAGGGATCAGCGTGTGCTCTTGCGCAACGGACTGCATTGCTGAAAAGACTTTTTCAAATGTACATAGTGAGCCGCACATAGCGAACCCGATATTCATTTTAAACTCCTTTCTTTGCGCCTAACGAATCAAACGCAATATGGTGTTTGCAATAAGCGTGCCGGAAGACTCCGGGGCATCTTTGCTGGGAAGGCCTCTTGCCCAAATCACATCTTCTGCATCAATGCCTGGTTTGGATGCTAAATCAATTTTTAAACAATCTTTGTGGCAAAATTCGATGGCTTCTTTAGGCAGCACCATTGTAGGGACAGTATTGAAAATTGCCCGGTAGCGAATCAAACTATAGCCAAGAGCTGTGCTGTCTTCTGCTTCATAGCCTAATGATGCAACTGCCGCCCGATCGGTTTCTTTTCTGGCTGCGACTGTTACAATAGCACCCATTTGCTTGAGTAGTGTGGCAAGACACTTTCCAATACGCCCCCAGCCTATCACCAACACCGGACAGCGATCAAGGATGACAGGGAGCCGGTTGATTGCTTGTTTAATAGCGCAGTAGGCGGTGATATTTGCGTTCTGCGCCAAATACAGTGGATCTTTTAATAAATCTATCCTGTGATAGCTTGACAGTTCCGGAAAGTCCAGGTTACCTCCCAGAACGGCGACATCATTTGAAAATTGGGGCAAGATTTGTTTGAAATCTTCTATAGGACCGGCTGGTACACCTAATAAAATATGGGTAACAGTGTGATCCGGATGTGAAGCAAAAATGAAACCTTGTTGCTGCAGATTTTTGACAGTGTATTTCAGGGCCTCGGTATGGCCGGCGGTATAAAAAACAGGACCATTCATAGAAATCACCCTTTCATGCCAGATTATGTATAGAAGGTTGCATTTGTGCGGCTTTTTTGTTATACTGGAGAAAAAGCAAGACACAACGCGTGAGGTGAGAGTATGAAAAGACACGGATTTATCCATGATATGATGGATGTAAAGGTTTTGATTTTGTTTGTTGCATCCCGGGCCGGCTATCCGCTGACTACCCAGGAGATTTACGAACTGTGCTACCAGGATGATTGTTTAAGCTATTTTGATGTTTGCACAGCCATTCCCCAAATGGTAGAGTCCGGTCACTTGAAGGAACTGGAAGGTGGCACCTATGTGATTACGGAGAAGGGAAGACAGGATGGTGAGATTACTGCAGATTCCGTCGCGTTTACCGTTAGACAGCGGGCAGAAACTGCAGTGGAACGGTTCAATCGCCAGCTGCGTCGCAGCAGTTTTGTCAAGACCCAAATGATTCCCCGGGAAAACGGAGAATTCTCTGTGGTTATGGCACTGGATGACGAAAATGGCAATCTGATGACCTTGGAACTTTTGGCACCGAATCAGCGCCAGGCGGTCCATTTGGGAAAACAGTTTGAACGCAAGGCGGAGATTATTTATAATCTGACTATGACGGAACTTCTGGACACAGAAGACACTGCCGAAAGCTGATAAAAACTTTTTTTAGGCATAAGCTGCGATGCAATTATATAAGTGCATTGATAGTTGAAAACAAAAAGATTTTCATCCCATAGCTGGAATGACGATTAGCAATAACAGAAAATGACACTGTTGCCCTTCGGGAGCCTCTTTTGGGGCTCCCGAATTTTCCTCAATTTATAGAAAGAAAAAATATAAAAAATTTTGCCGAGAAAGATAAAAAGTTCTTGACAAGAAAACCACTGTGTGATAAACTGAACAAGCTCACCACTTTTGCGGCGAGCAAGCTTGTACCTTGTAAATTGAATAACGCAAAGACGAACTAAAAACACCTTGGACAATTAATGAATTGTTTAAGTTTCGAGTAAATCGAATTTAAGCCAACGAAAATTCTTGAGTAAATTTGCTAGACAAATTATTCAAAACATGATTTGAGACGCTTCGGCGTTTTAGATACCATTTTTTGAGAGTTTGATCCTGGCTCAGGACGAACGCT
>JAGBVD010000208.1 GCA_017630495.1 Oscillospiraceae bacterium | reverse complement strand
GGCGGCCAAGGTGGTTTTGTCGGCAGTAACGCTCCACGATCTCCGGGAAAATCCGGCTGTGCCTTATGAGGAAGATGAGGTCACCCGGATCATTCAGGACGATGTAAACGAAACCACTTACAGAAAAATACAAAACTGGACTGTGGCGGAGCTTCGGGAGTGGCTTTTGGACGAAGACACCACCGGAGCGGACATTGCCCGGATCAGCCGAGGATTGACCTCGGAAATGGTGGCGGCGGTGGCCAAGCTGATGAGCAATCTGGACCTGATTTATGCTGCAAACAAAATCACCGTCACTGCCCACTGTAACACCACCATCGGTCTGCCCGGGACACTGTCCTGCCGCTTGCAGCCCAATCATACCACCGACGACCCGGATGGCATCACCGCTTCGGTGCTGGAGGGCTTGAGCTTTGGCGCAGGGGATGCTGTAATTGGTTTAAATCCGGTAACGGACAGCCCGGAGCAGGTGGGAAAGGTGCTGCGGCGCTTTCAGGAAATCAAAGAACACTGGAAGATTCCTACCCAGATTTGCGTTCTGGCCCATATTACCGCCCAGATGAAGGCGGTGAGAGATGGCGCGCCTTGCGACCTGATCTTCCAGTCCATCGCCGGCAGCCAAAAGGGGAACGAGGCTTTTGGATTTTCCGCCCAGACGGTGCAGGAGGCAAAAGACCTTTTGCTGCACCAGGGTACAGCAGAAGGGCCCAATGTGATGTATTTTGAGACCGGCCAGGGGTCAGAGCTTTCCTCCAACGCACACTTCGATACGGACCAGGTGACAATGGAGGCCCGGTGTTATGGCTTTGCAAAGCGGTTTTCCCCTTTCCTGGTCAACACGGTGGTTGGCTTTATTGGGCCGGAGTATCTCTACGATGCCCGGCAGGTGACCCGGGCCGGTCTGGAGGACCACTTTATGGGCAAGCTGACCGGGATTTCCATGGGTTGTGACTGTTGTTATACCAACCATATGAAAGCGGACCAAAACGCCATTGAAAATTTGGCGGCACTATTGACCATGGCCGGCTGCAATTACTTTATGGGCATCCCCCACGGCGATGACATTATGCTTAATTACCAGACCACCGGCTTCCGGGAGACAGCGACGCTGCGGGAACTGACCGGCAAGACCGCAATTCCGGAGTTTCAGAAATGGCTGGAGAAAATGGGCTTTATGGAAAACGGCAAGCTGACGAAAAAGGCCGGCGACGGCTCTTCGTTGCTCTTTTAAGGGGGTGCGGATGTGAACAAGCAAGAACTGACAAGTCTTATTGCGGAAATTTTGCAGGATATGGGAAACGAGCCGATGGTCAAAGCCAGCGACTATAAGCCTGCAAATCCCGGCCCGGAGGCTAAGGACACCCATTATCAGGACGGGGACTTTGTGGAAGATGTTTCCCAGCTGGACTTAAGAAAGCTATACCTTGTGGAAGGTGCGGCGGATGGAGAAAAATTCCGCCGCTTGAAGGAAAAGACACCGGCGCGGCTGGGCAGCGGCCGGGCAGGTCCCCGGTATAAGACCTTGACCATGCTCCGCTTCCGGGCAGACCACGCGGCTGCTCAGGATGCGGTGTTCTCCCAAGTGCCGGAGGACTATGCCCAACAGCACGATTTGGTGGCGGTGCAGACCAAATGCAAGGACAAGGACGAATATCTGACCCGTCCGGATTTGGGACGGTGCTTTGACGAGGAAAATCAAAGCAAAATCCGCGCCGCGGTGTCCGGTGCGCCCCGGGTGCAGATCGTGGTGGGAGACGGCCTTTCCTCTGCGGCCATTTTGGCAAACGCAGCGGATTGTCTGGCAGCCATCCGGGACGGCCTGAAGCTGAAAGGCATTGAAACCGGCAAGGGCATTTTTGTCCGCTACTGCCGGGTAGGCGCAGGAGATGCGGTGGGGGATGTGACCGGCTGTGAGCTGGTGTGCGTACTGGTAGGCGAGCGGCCGGGATTGGTCACAGACAAGAGTATGTCTGCTTATATCACCTACAAACCCCATACCGGGGTGTCGGAATCCTCCCGGACGGTGGTGTCCAACATTCACGCCCAGGGTACGCCTGCGGTGGAAGCCGGGGCATTTATTGCAGACCTTATTGAGACCATTTTGAAACGAAAAGTTTCCGGGGTAGGCCTGCATCTGGAGGAGAAAATATGATTCCGGTGAAGGTGCTGGCGGTGCAGTATCTGGTCAATGCATCTGCG
>JAGBVD010000207.1 GCA_017630495.1 Oscillospiraceae bacterium | reverse complement strand
CATCTGGTCGCCGGTGTAAGCGTGGATGGTGCACATAATGCCGGACTCGATAGCAGCCAGGTCGTTCAGAGCCTTAGCCATGGGTGCCAGGCAGTTGGTGGTGCAGGAAGCAGCAGAGATGATGTTGTCTTCCTTGGTCAGGGTCTCGTGGTTTACATTGTAAACGATGGTGGGCAGATCGTTGCCTGCGGGAGCAGAGATAACGACCTTCTTGGCGCCGGCGTCGATGTGAGCCTGGGCCTTAGCCTTGGAAGTGTAGAAGCCGGTGCACTCCAGCACAACGTCAACACCCAGCTCGCCCCAGGGCAGCTCGGCAGCGTTGGCCTTAGCATAGATGGTGATCTTCTTGCCGTCGACAACGATGTTGTCTTCGCCAGCCTCAACAGTGTGAGTACCGAAGGGCAGAGCGTAAGCGCCCTGGGTGGTATCATACTTGAGCAGGTGAGCCAGCATCTCGGGAGAGGTCAGGTCGTTGATAGCAACAACTTCGTAACCCTCAGCGCCGAACATCTGACGGAAAGCCAGACGGCCGATACGGCCAAAACCATTGATCGCAACTTTAACAGACATAGTTTTTTCCTCCATTTACTTGCGCTGCGCTTGGCAGCGTGTTTTACTGATTCATTTGGGGAAATATTACAAACCCCATACGGCATCATTATACAATATTAAATAATGGTTGTAAAGTGGTGAATTTGTAAAAAAGCCACAACTTTTCCCGAATAAAATTGACGCAAAGTACAAAACCGGGCCTTATTGATGGAAAAATGCCTGGATTTGCGCTTTTGTGGCATTGACAGAGCCCTGGAAAAATCCGTCCTTGCCGCCGCCGCGGCCGGTTAAGGCCTTGGCCATTTCCTGGCCTAAAATGCGGACATCTTCCGTTTTGTTGACAAGGCAGAGGTTGTAGCCTTTTTCATCGCTGCCGGAAAAGACTGCCGCTGTGCCGTGGCTGTGCTGGGCGATGGCATCGGCCAATGCCCGGACAGAGGCAGGCTGCAAGGTGTCATCAAAATAGACCACATCCCCCTTGCCGGCAAATTCTTTGCCGATAGCATCAAACAGCTGTTTTTCCAGGCCGGCGGCGCGGAACTTTTCCTGGGCCAGTGCTTCGTTCATCCGCGCTGCGGCTGCGCCGGTTTCCAGGATTTTCGCGGAAAAGGCCTGGCTGACCTGGCGGTTTTGCTCGTAGACCTTGGAAAGGTACTGAAAGGCTCTTGCGCCGCAGACCATTTCCATGCGCACACCCTGGTGGAATTTGATGCAGGAGAGCAATTTAATAATGCCGATTCCCCCGGTATAGGCGGTGTGGACACCGCAGCAGGCGCAGGTGTCGTAGCCGGGTACTTCCACCAGCCGCACCGGCCAGGGCAGCGGCCGTTTGGTCCGGTAAGGGATTTTGGAAAGTTCTTCCTCGCTGGGAACGGTGCACTTTACCGGCAGGTTGAGATACACCGCCTCGTTGGCCAGAGTTTCGATTTCCGGTATTCTATCTGCCGGAATGGGGCAGTCAAAATCCACGGTAACGGTGTCTGCGCCCACATGAAAGCCGGTGTTATGACCGCCGAAGAGCCGGTGGATAATGCCGGAGACGATATGCTCACCGGTGTGCTGCTGCATCAAATCAAACCGCCGGGTCCAATCGATCGTACCGGTGACGGTTTTGCCCACTTCCAGAGGCTTGTCACACAGGTGGACCACTGCTTCGTCCTCTTCTTTTACAAAAAGCACATTGCTTTCGTCCAGGGTGCCGATGTCGCAGGCCTGGCCGCCCCCCTCCGGGTAAAAGGCGGTGGCATCCAGGGTGATGGCAAAGCCGTTTTCTCTCTGCTGGCAGCCAATGACTGTGGCACAAAAGCTGCGCAGGAGGCAATCCTCATAATAAAGTTTTCGTGTGTTCATAGCTAACCTCGCAAGAAAAATGTCTTTCTGTTTGCCTTATTGTAACACAGAGGCAGGTACTTGGCAACGGTGTGAAATCTTGTCGAGCGGTTTTCCCGGGAAAGGTGCGTGTTTCGCGGTGTTTCTATGGGAAACAGCCGTAAAATGGTCCTTGCAAATCAAAAGGAGGGACGAAAATGCATTGTCAGAAACTGAAGACCTATATGGAGACCGGGCGGGTGGTGTTTTTGCCGGCTGCGGCCATTCGACCCAATCCGGCACAGCCCCGGAAATATTTCAAAGAGGAAGCCCTGGCAGAGCTGGCCGAGAGCATCCGCCAGCACGGCATTTTACAGCCGCTGTCTGTCCGGCGGATGGGGACAAGCTATGAGCTGATCGCCGGGGAGCGGCGGCTCCGGGCCGGGGTGTTGGCCGGTCTGACCGAAATTCCCTGTATTGTGATGGCTATGGATGACAAAGAATCGGGACTGACTGCCCTTGTGGAGAATTTACAGCGGCAGGACCTGGATTTTATTGAGGAGGCAAGAGCCATCTGCACACTGATGGACCAGTACAGTATGAGCCAGGAGCAGGCGGCCCGGCTTTTGGGAAAAAGCCAGAGCGCGGTGGCAAACAAGCTGCGGCTGCTGAAGCATTCCAAGCCGGTTTTGGAAAAGCTGCGGCAGGCAGGCTTGACGGAGCGTCACGCAAGGGCCCTTTTGAAGCTGGAAACCGAGCCGGAAAAGCTTCGGGCCATCGACACCATCGTGCGGATGGGAATGAGCGTTGCAAGGGCGGAGCAGTACATAGAAAATCTATGCAGTGAGCGGCCCGAAAAGCCGGAAAAAGCGGATGTGGGCGCGTTTTTGAAAAATGTCAGCCAGACCTTATGTCGGATTCAGCAAAAAGGCATTGCCGCCATTTCCGAGCGGAGAGAAACGGAAAGTCAAATCGTTTTGACCATTACCATCCCAAAATGAAAAGCACCCTGGCTGGCAGGGTGCTTGTGGGTTATTTTCCGTGAATGCGCGCCTCGATGCGGCCCATAGCGTACTCCATCTTTTTATAGATGTCCTCCGAGACCCGGTCAATATAACTGGATTCGTAGGCCGTCATCGCCTCCCGGATACGCAGCACACGCAACGGCTGGTCCTTTTCCACGGCGGTGAAGATGGGGGTGTAGGTAAAATTGGTGATCTTCGTATCCCCGGTTGCCTGGTTTTTGGTGATTTCCAAGTCCAGAATTACCGAGTATTCCGAGCCGGCGCGGCTGGCATCTCCGAAGAAATCACCCAAAGAATACGCAACGAAATTGCCCGTTTCTTTGTCCAGGGTCATCTGCTGGACATAGTGGGAATGGGTGCCGATAATGGCATCGACGCCTCCTTCCTGCAGAAGGGCGCAAACCTCCTTTTGGGTGGAGCTGATGGTGTCGTTAAATTCGCTGCCCCAGTGGAGCAGTGCAACGGTCAGGTCCGGCTTTTCGTCATTGACTGCGTCCAGGATCTTATTAACGGTTTCCCTGTCCAGGGCCTGGTAGTCGGTGGCGTAGTCACTGTAAAGCAGGTTTACACAACCGTCATTGCCGGCCGGCAGTGCCATACCGTCCATACCCTTGGTAAAGGCCACGAAGGCGATTTTGATGCCTTCTACATTGCGGATGGTGTAGCCTTTGCCTTTCCGGGCGGCTTCGGCATTTTCGTAAACACCCAAAGGCTCCATTCCTGCTTCCCGGATGCCCCGGATGGTGGATTCCAGACCGTCCATACCTTTATAAATGGAGTAGGAATTGGCCAGCTGCACCAAATCCACACCCATATCGTCCAGCGCCTGGGCCAATGCCTGGGGCGCGGACCGGTCTGTGCCGTAGGGCGCGCCGTAAAGACAGCCTTCAAAGTTCAGCGCGGTGATATCCGCGTCTGCCAAAAGATGGGCCACATCCAAAAAGGTTTTGGTGTAATCGTATTCACCGCCGCCGGCACCGGAATTTACCACATTTTCTGTGATGTTCAAATCACCGGCCGCCGCCAGGTGGATGACGGTGGTGGCCGGCGCGGTGGTCTCCGGGACGGAGGCTTCCGGCTTGGAGGCGGAAGGGCCTTTTTTCACACCGGTGACGAAGAGAATCGCCGCCACCGCCAGGACCAAAAGGACGCATCCTGCAACGATCAAACGGATGCGAAGCTTTTTGCTTTCTTTTTCCCGTTGGGCTTGACGGGCTCTGCGCTGGGCGCGCAGCTTTTCCGGGTCCAATGCCATAAGGATGCTCCTTTCTTTTTGTGTTTTTCTTATTCTACACCATTTTTCTGCTTTTCACAAGGGGGAAATGTCAGACTTTACACACCGTTCATTTTAAGGTAAAATGAAAAAACAAGGAGGTGGTTATATGTTCCGGGACAAGGATGAAGAACTGCAGCGGCTGCAAGAGGCTCTGCTGGAGGAGGAACAAACTGCCCAGCTGCCGGAAGAAGAGGATTTTGAGGCCCTTTTGTGGGAAACGGACCAAGGGGAAACGCCCACGGTGTATCAGAATTATTCCAATGATTACGGCAGAAATTTGCGCAATTTTGCCTCCGGCTACAAAGCTTACAACAGCGACGATACCGATGTGGAGCTGGAAGAATACTGCGATCAGGTGCAGCAAGCACCCACAGCGACCAACTGGTGGATCTGGTTGGTGCTGCTTTTGATGGCGGCGGTGGTCATTTCCATCGGCTGGATGTTTTTGTCCACAGGAGGACTGGGATAATGGGGAAAACGGTCACAGGACGCTTTGCGCCCACCCCCTCCGGACGGATGCATTTGGGAAATGTGTTTGCGGCACTGGTGGCCTGGCTTTCCGTTCGCAGTCAAAAAGGACAAATGGTACTGCGGATGGAGGACCTGGACACCCAGCGCACCAGCGAGGAATATGCCCAAATCCTCCGGGAGGACCTTTTGTGGCTGGGCCTTGACTGGGATGGGGAAACACCACCCCAGAGCCAGCGCAGCGCAGTTTATGAAACCTATTTTGAAAAGCTGAAAGCATTGGATTTGTTATACCCCTGCTACTGCACCCGCAGTCAGCTGCACAGTGTCAATGCGCCCCATCTTTCCGACGGTACATATGTCTATGCCGGTACTTGCCGGAATTTGACGGAAGATCAGCGGGCGGCCTTTGATAGAAAACCTTCCTGGCGGGTCAAGGTGCCGGACAGAGTGTGGCAGTTTACAGACAGAGTGCAGGGCATTTATCGGGAAAATCTCATTACCGATTGTGGAGATTTTGTGGTCCGCCGGGCAGACGATGTGTTTGTGTATCAGCTGGCGGTGACGGTGGACGACGGACAAAGCGGTGTGACGGAGGTGGTCCGGGGTATGGACCTGCTATCCAGCGCCCCCCGGCAGATGTATCTGCAGGAGCTGTTTGGATTTTCCCATCCGGATTACGGTCACGTGCCGATGCTGGTTGCTCCGGACGGAAGACGCTTAAGCAAACGGGACAAGGACCTGGATTTAGGCCAGCTGCGGCTGCATTTTACACCGGAGCAGGTGCTGGGTACACTGGCGTTTTCTGCCGGGTTGATTCCGGAAAACTGCCCCATCAGCGCAAAGGAGTTGGTGAGCCAGTTTGTCTGGGAAAAGTTAGGCAAAGAGAATATTTGTCTGGACATTACCCAGTTTGTGGGTGTATAATAAGGAAAAAGCACATAGGAGGATATGACTATGAGCAAGAAACCGGTGCTGGTGGTTATGGCCGCCGGTATGGGCAGCCGTTACGGCGGCCTGAAGCAAATTGACCCTGTGGGCAGCTGCGGCGAAGCGATTTTGGATTATTCTTTGTTTGATGCCTATGAGGCAGGTTTTGAAACAGCTGTCATTATTATCAAAGAGGCCATCAAAAAGGACTTTATGGAGACGGTGGGAAAGCGGCTGGAAAAAGCGCCCATCCAAATCCGGTATGCCTATCAGGAAATGGAAAAGCTCCCGGCAGGTTACGCTGTTCCGGAAGGCCGCGTTAAGCCCTTCGGCACCAGCCACGCGGTATTGTGCGCCAAGGAGGAGATCGACGGCGCGCCCTTTGCGGTGATCAATGCCGATGACTACTACGGCAAGTCCGCTTTCCGGGTGGTTTATGGGTATCTTTCCAATGCAAAGGACGGAGAAAAGGCGGACTACTGTATGGCAGGCTACCTGCTGGGCAACACCGTTACCGACCACGGCAGCGTGGCCAGAGGTGTTTGCCAGGCAGATGACAAAGGCTTTTTGGCAGACATTGTGGAGCGCACCCGGATTGAAAAGTACGCCGGCGGCATCCACTTTACCGAGGACGGGGAAAACTGGCAGGACCTGCCGGAGGACACCCTGGTGTCTATGAATATGTGGGGTCTGACCCCCGGCTTTTTGGACAGCCTCCAGGAGCAGTTTCCGGACTTTCTGGAAAATCAGCTTCCGGGCAATCCCCAGAAGGCAGAGTTTTTGCTGCCCCGGAGCATTGACAAGCTGATCAAAGACGGCAAGGCCGCCGTCAAGATTCTCAAAACCACCGACAAGTGGTACGGTGTGACCTATGCGGCGGACAAGCCGCTGGTGGTGGCGGCATTGAATGCGCTGACCGCTGAAGGGAAATATCCTGACGGTTTATGGAAATAAGCAAAAACTACCCGAAGAAGAGAACAAAACTCTTTTTCGGGTAGTAATTTTTATATAGTGATATTCTGCGCTAAACGCACAGAGTGATATTTTCCTTTCGGAAAGTGATATTGAGACCTAGCGGTTTCAGTGATATTTTATTCGCCCTAAACTGCCGAAGGCAATATCACTTGTCCGGGGACAAATATCACTGCGAAGCAATATAACTCGCCGTTAGGCGAATAAAACTGCCCAAGTGTCCTTAAGAACACTTGGGCAACGCTTCGGGGGTTTGTTTATGAGATTTCTTCCCGGGGGAAATACAGGTCAATGTCCACATTGCCTTTGACACCGGGGACTTTGCCTTTGTTGGTATACTGCCACATATCGACGCGGTATTCGTAGTCAATGTCCTCGTCGTACATCGCCAGCCAAAAACCGTAGTCTGTCAGCTCGTCCATATGCATCTTTTTCCGGGACTGGGTGGGGTTGAAATAGACCATCGATTGATAACCGGCCTGCTCAATGGTATGGCAGAACATCTTGGTGCAGTCGGTGAGCATCCGGGCGGTGACCACATCGGTGCGGTAGCCGTCCTTGACAAATTCCCAGTCAAAGACAATGGGCATTTCCACTTCCCAGCCTTTTATGATCTGCAGGCAATACTCGGCTTCTTCTTTGGCTTCCTCCTGGGAAATGGCCTGGGAGAAGAAATAGCCGCCTACCTTCAAACCGGCTTCTTTGGCGCCTTTATAGTGCTTTTGGGCCCATTCGTCCTCAAACAGCACCCCTTCCACAAACCCCCGGTAGCCAAGGCGGATCATCACAAACTCCACACCGGCTTTTTTGACCTTTTTCCAGTTGATCTGCTTTTGGAAGGTGGACACATCAATGCCCAAAACGCTGGGGGCGGTGGTGCAGGTCAGGTAGTCCCCTTCGTAGGCAAATTCCAGCGCCGGGGGCGCGGTTTCCACCGGAACTGTGGTGGGCGCGGTGGTGGTCTCCGGGACGGTGGTTTGGGTGGTGTCGGTGGGGGTGGGGGTATCCTGCGGCTTTTGCAGAAGCATATATACCACACCGCCAACCAGCCCCGCAAAAACAACACAAACGCAAATCAGCGTGATCAGTTTCTTTTTCGTCATAGCAATCAGTGGGCGGCTTCCAGCGGACGCAGAACGCTGTAAGCATCAAAACGGGTATCGTGTACCTCGGTCAAAAAGACCAGAGAGATGGCCGGATTTTCCAGGCCGGTCTGCTGGGCGATATCGGCCGCCTTGGCGGCGTCGGCGCTTTTCACATACAGACGGGTGCGGCCGGCCGGCAAGGGGAACTTGGCATCTCCCACAAAGGAAATGGCAAAGTTTTCCGAAGCACAGGCGGTGGCGACGGTTTTTGCCGCGGTGGTGATGGCTTTGGTTTTATCGCCGCTGAATTTGATGTCCTTGGTGCTGGGGAAACGGAACTCGTCAAAAACCACCTCGTCAAAGCCCAAAGCCTTCAGCTCTGTAACGATCTCTACCAAAAAAGAAATGGTGCCTTCGCTGGTGGGATTGAGCCAGTAGCAGTAATCATCGTCGGTCCACAAATGGGAGCCGCTGGAAACGAACAGACCGTTGGAGGTGTGAGAAAGACCGAAATTGTAGTCCCGGAAGGCCGGCAGCCGGGCGATCAGGTACATCCCCTTTTTGTCCAGGGCGGCGATCATTTCGTCCATTTTGGTCACATCCAGGTCAGGATTATATTTGTCGCTGACGGTGGAGGAATAGAAGAAATTGCCCTTGGGACTTTTCACATCCAGCATTACCGGTGTGCCGGCCGGCAGTGCCTTGGCCTGGGCAAAGACGGTGGAAACGCTCTTTTCCAATGCGGCGGCATCGGCATAGTAGCCGGTCATCTGGGTCAGGTCCTTGCTGGTATTGATGGCGTTGTCGCCCTCGTTATAGTAAATGGAAATGGGGTCGCTCTTGGCGTCCGGGACAGCCTCCTGGCCCAAAGCCACCATCGGCGGCAGCTCCATATTGATGATCGCGCCCTTGTCCCGGGTGTAGATCACATACCGCTGCAGCCAGGTGAACCAACAAAAGAACACCAGACCGCCCACGGCCAGAACCACCAGCGCGATCAGACCCAAACGCTGCAAAAGCCGCTGGGTACGATAAGGAATTTTCATAAATTACCCTTTGGCGCAGATGCAGCGCCAGTCCTCCTTTTCGTGAATTTGGGTGACGGTAAATCCTGCGCCTTTCAGCGCGGAAAGCACATCGGTCAGCCGGGTGTCCAGAATGCCGGAGCAGATCAGTGTGCCGGTGTCCTTCAACAGACCGGGCAGCACCGGACAGAGGGCGATGATCACATCCGCCACAATGTTGACCAAAAGCAAATCATAGGTTTTTTGGGAAAGCCGGGAAATCAAAGCTTTGTCAGAAAGGACATTTCCCGTCAGCGCGGTAAATTCCGGGCTGCCAAAGCCGTTATATTCTGCGTTACACCGGGCGATGTCCTCGGCCTTGGGGTCAATGTCGATGCCGATGGCTTCCTTTGCTCCTAGCCGCAAAGCGGCGATGGACAAAATACCGCTGCCGCTGCCCAGGTCCAGGCAATCCTTGCCGGAAAGGGGCAGCTTTTCCATAGCCTCCATCACCATCTGGGTGGAGGGGTGGGCACCGGTACCGAAGGTCAGGCCCGGGTCCAGAATAATGGGAAGCCGGCCGTCGGTCTGCTCTGCCAGCCAGTAGGGAAGCACCACCAGATTCTGCCCGATGGGCTGGGGCGGATAGTTGTCCTTCCAGCTTTCCTCCCAATCGGTCTGGGGCAGAGGCACAGCGGTCATTTCCAGTGCGCCCAAATTACCCTTTTGCCGCAGCTTTGCCAGCAGGGATTCCAATCGTGTCATCCCGGCAGTATCGGTGCTTTCCAGGTACAGCTTGATCTGGGACAGACCCTCCAGCTTCTTTTGCAGGTCCTCGTCAATATAATCCCAGCAGGCCCGGTTTTGCTCCAAAAAGGCTTCAAATTCCGTCTGGTCCTCGATCAGCAGGTCGTCAAAACCTGCCGCGGTCAGCGCGGCGGCTACCTCTTCAATTCCTGCCGGGGCGGTGGTAACGGTAATTTCCAGCCAATCCATAGCGTGCTCCTTGTTTGCGTTTTCACCATTATAACAAAAACTACACCCAATTACAAGAAACACTTCATAAGAAAATGTTTCCGAAAGGGCCTTTTGTTCACAAAAAGGTCTATTATTTTTGATACAGTTGTGGTACAATGTATAAAACTATGCCCACAACGAAGGAGTTTGGCTCATGGGATTGATCACAAAACTTTTTGGCACGCGCTCCCAGCGTGAAATAAAGAAGATCCAGCCGCTGGTGGACAAGATCCTGGCGCTGGAAGAGGAATACAAGGCCCTTTCCGAGGAAGACCTGCGGGGAAAGACCGCCCAGTTTAAAGAGCGGTATGCCCAGGGCGAAAGCCTGGACGATTTACTGCCGGAGGCCTTTGCGGCCATCCGGGAGGCGGCGGACCGGGTGTTGGGTATGCGCCCCTATCCGGTACAGCTCATCGGCGGTATCATTTTGCACCAGGGCCGCATTGCGGAAATGAAAACCGGTGAAGGTAAGACTTTGGTTGCCATTTTGCCCTGTTATCTGAATGCCCTCACCGGTGAGGGTGTCCATGTGGTCACCGTCAACGATTACCTGGCCAAGCGTGACTCGGAATGGATGGGCAAGGTCCATCGGTTTATGGGTCTTACGGTAGGTCTGATCATTCCCGGTATGGACAACGATGCCCGGCGCAAGGCCTATGCCGCAGACATTACCTACTGCACCAACAACGAATTGGGCTTTGATTACCTCCGGGACAATATGGCCATTTACGAAAGCGAGCTTGTCCAGCGCGGTCACAGCTTTGCCATCGTGGACGAGGTGGACTCCATTTTAATTGACGAGGCCAGAACACCGCTGATCATTTCCGGCAAGGGGGAGGACTCCTCCAAGCTGTATGAAATGGCGGACCAGTTTGTGTCTACGCTTCGCAAGCAGGTCTTTGCCAAGACCGAGGACAAGGAAGTCCAGGACGATTACGACTGCGACTACTTTGTGGACGAAAAGTCCCGTAGTGTTTCTCTCACCGCCGCCGGCATTGCCAAGGCGGAGCGGTTCTTCGGAGTGGAAAATCTGGCAGACCCGGAAAATGCCACCCTCTCTCACCACATCAACCAGGCAATGAAGGCAAGAGGCCTGATGAAAAAAGACATTGACTATGTCATCAAGGACGGGGAAATTATCATTGTTGATGAATTCACCGGACGACTGATGTACGGCAGACGCTATAACGAAGGTCTGCACCAGGCCATCGAAGCCAAGGAAAAGGTGACCGTGGCCGGAGAGAGCAAGACCCTGGCTACCATCACCTTCCAGAACTTCTTCCGGCTGTATAACAAGCTGTCCGGTATGACCGGTACGGCCCTGACCGAGGAGGAAGAATTTGCCGGTATTTACCTGCTGGATGTGGTGGAGATCCCCACCAACCGCCCGGTGGTCCGTATAGACCAGTCCGATGTGGTCTATAAGACCGAAGCAGGCAAGTTCCGGGCCATTATTGAGCAGGTCAAGGACTGCTATGCAAAGGGTCAGCCGGTGCTGGTGGGTACGGTGTCCATTGAAAAGAGTGAGATTTTAAGCAAGCTTTTGAAGCGGGAGAAGATCCCCCACAATGTGCTCAATGCCAAATATCACGAGCAGGAAGCCCAGATCGT
>JAGBVD010000206.1 GCA_017630495.1 Oscillospiraceae bacterium | reverse complement strand
CGATGCCAAAAGCTTCTGCATTTTGACCAGCCGCACCAAAAATGCCCAGACCCTTGCCCGAATGAAGGCCCTGTGCAAGACCACCGACGGCTTTGAGATTGCCGAGGAGGACTTGAAGCTGCGAGGCCCCGGTGATTTCTTCGGCTCCCGCCAGTCGGGACTGCCGGTGTTCCGGGCGGCCTCTTTAAGCTGCGATCTGCAGACCTTAAAGCAGGCCCAGCAGGCATCGGCCCAGTGGATTGAAACAGAGGGCAGCGCCAATACACCGGAGGCGGAGGCAATGCGCCGGCGCATCGGCGAGCTGTTTTTGCGCGCCCAGGGAACGGTAAACTAAAAACAAGAAAAGCTCTGGAACTGCAAGGCTTTGCAGTTCCAGAGCTTTTGTATAATTTTCTTGCAAAAGGGTTTTTGTTGTGGTAAAATGTGGTTGCCAAACTAATCACATATAAACAAGCATAATTTCCCTGGGGTCTGTGCGCCCTTTTGCGTTTATTCCGTGAATTTGATAAAAATGCAGATTCCAACGGAATAAGCGGTAAAATGCTTGTTACATGATTAGTTTGGCGACTATCGGAGTTTGCATTTTTTGTGCGGCTGCTTCGGTAGCCGCACTTTTTGTTTTTTGGGACGATGCAAATGAAATCACAAAAGAAGCAGTTTGCGATACTGCAAAAAGATATTGAGCAAAAGACAAGTATTTACTTATACCTTATGTTTGCAGCATTTCCACTGCTTGTGGTGCATTATGGAAACATTACTGCGACAAAATACTATGCATTTCTCGCCCTGACGGGCCTGCTCCTTTTTGGGATTTTGTTTACAGTTGGCGGAATGCTGCTGGATGGCTATCGGTTTAAAATAAAATTGGACAGGACGTTTTTTGTAAAACCGGATTTTTTTCTGATTTTGTTTCTGCTTGCCGGTGTGCTTTCTTTTGCTTTTTCGCCGTACAAGGACTTAAAAAATGCCGCAGGACAATCGGTGTTTCTGTTTGGCTCGGGCAGATATGACGGTTTTTTGACTATACTGCTATATGCAATCGTATTCTTTCTGTTAAGCAACTATGGCAGCTTCGGAAAACGGCACATTGTGATCATAGCAGTGGTAACGATCATTATGTGTGTTGTTACGGTTGTGCAGCTATGTGGCATCAATATCTTCGGATTATACCCGGCGTTTAATGGGAAGATCACAAAGTATGTTTCTACCGTTGGTAATATGGATATGTTCTCGGGAATTCTGTGCATCTTTATTCCCATTGTGGTAACGGCGTACCTGGTTTTGGACAATTCAAAAATCGCCAACATTGCGCTGCTGACAGCGCAGGTGCTTTCTATATACACGGTTTTGGAATTGGGAGTAAGTTCCGGAAAGCTGGCGTTGTTCGTTACGATGCTTATTTTGCTGCCGTTTATGTTCCGGGATGAGAAACGACTGTTTAAATTGGCAGACTTTCTGGCGGTGCTGACCTTTGCGCTGCTTTTGCACCGCTTTGTTGAATACAAATATATAAAGGCGCTTGAAAAAACGCAAATACAAATCGTGTTTGACGGTGTGTCCGGCGCACTGTTGCTGCTGGGTGCGGCGCTGATGGCAATCCGGTGGGGATTGCACAGGCTGTATACGCGCAAAAAGCTAACCCTTTCGGCCCTTCGTGGGATCACCATTGGGGAAATCGTCATTCCGGCCTTGCTGATCGTGGCTATCAGTTTTTCTTTGATTCCCATTGGCGCAGAAACGGAATTTGGAAAACTCAATTTGGATATTATTGGTGGGGCCACTTTGGAAGAAGAGATCGTTGACTTGTTCGCCGGCAAGCTGACCGATGCCTCCGGCACATACAGAATTGGCATTTGGCGAAATGCCTTGCAGATGGGCTTGAAAAGACCTATATTTGGCACCGGCATCGGCACTTTTTTAGAGGCCTTCAAAACCTATGCGGACAAAGCTGGTCTGACAGAACGGCTGGGCCTGATTGACACCGCCCATAATGAATACCTGCAGCTGTTTTGCACCGTAGGCCTTTTTGGCCTTATGCCGTATTTGGCGTTTTTAATACTTCTGGCAGTAAAGGGATTCAAGAACATCTTCAAAAATCCCTATATACTGATTTTGGGCGCGGCGGTTCTTTGCTATTGCGTCCAGGCGTTTTTCAGTTTTAGTGTTGTAATTGTAGCGCCGTACTTTTGGATGAGCGCGGGGCTGTTATATAAGGAAATCAAAAAAGAGGAGAGTCATTATGAAAAACAGCAGTAAAAGAATGCTGGCTTTGTTGCTGGCGGTGGTAATTACCGTTGCTATGTTCCCGGTGACCGCATCCGCAGCAACAGTTTCCGGTGGGGAGGCCTATAGCGGCAGCTATCGGTCTTATTGTACTGCCACCGATTACTATGGTCAGGTGAATTGGAACTTCGACAAGGATACCGGAACGCTGACCATCAGCGGCACCGGCAGTACGAATAAAGCATACGATGGCTCCCACGAGCAACCATGGATTGTTTTTCAAGATGCTATTCAAACGGTGACCATCAAAGAAGGTATTACCAACATTGGTGCCCTCGAGTTCAAAGGCTACAGCAACCTGACTAGCGTAACGATTCCGGATAGCGTAACCAGAATTGGTTATCGTGCTTTTCAATCCTGCACCAAGCTTAAAGATGTGATCTTGGGTAACGGTGCAACATTGATCGAAGGGTATGCGTTTTATAACTGCGATAGCTTGACCAGGATATCAATTCCAGATAGCGTAAAGACTATTGGCTACGAAGCCTTTGGTTCTTGCGCTAAACTTGAAGACGTGATCTTGGGTAACGGTGTAACATTGATCGAATGGCATGCGTTTTATAACTGCGACAGCCTGACTTCCATTTCCATTCCGGATAGCGTAACGTCCGTTGGTAGGAATGCCTTTTATAGCTGTGATCAGCTTCAATATAATATCTATGATAACGCAAAATATCTTGGCAATAGTAAAAATCCTTATGTGGTATTAGTAAAGGCAAGCTCTACCTCAATTACCTCGTGTGATATTCATAATGACACAAAAATTATATGTGATTCCGCATTTTATGACTGCAGCAAACTGACCAATATTACCATCCCGGACAGCGTCACAACCATTGGTAATTCTGCGTTCTATTCCTGCGACAGCCTAACCAGCGTGACCATCGGCGACAGCGTAACTACCATTGGCAATTCTGCGTTCGATTATTGCCGCAAACTGAACAATATTACCATTCCGGAGGGCGTCACCACTATTGGCGATTATGCGTTCTATTACTGCAGCAAACTGACCAATATTACCATTCCGGACAGCATTACCTACATTGGTGCTTCCGCATTCTATCGCTGTAATAACATAGAATACAACAACGATAATAATGTAAGATATCTGGGTAACAACAATAACCCATATGTGTTGTTGGTATATGCTACAGGAACGGATTTTACTACTTATGAAATTCAGGACGGAACAAAGATTATCTATTATTCTGCGTTCTCTAGCTGCTACGACCTGACCAGCATCACCATCCCGGACAGCATTACCGCCATTGGCGATCGTGCGTTCGCTTACTGCTACGGGCTGACAGATGTTTACATTACAGATCCCAGCGCGTGGTGTAAAATTGATTTTGATTATTCTTATGATTTTGATTATTCTTATGATAATTCTTATGCCAATCCAATGTATTATGCAAATAATGTGCATATATTGGATGCAAATGGCAATGCGGTGACGGAAATTGTTTTGGATGATTCGGTTACAACGATTCCCTACCGAGCTTTCTATAACTGCCCTAGCCTGACCAGCATCACCATCCCGGACAGCGTTACCAGTATTGGCGCCGATGCGTTCTATTACTGCAAAAGCCTGACCAGCATCACAATACCGGACAGCGTTACCAGTATTGGCGGCGATGCGTTCTATGGCTGCGCCAGCCTGATCAAAATTTCTGTGGACAAGGACAATCCCAATTATTCCAGCGATGGGACAGCGCTGTTTAATAAGGATAAAACAACGCTACTGACAATTCCTGGCGCAACAGTGGATTACAATGTGCCTCAGGGAGTGAAGACAATCAAGGATGGCTCGTCTCTGCGCAATATCAGCATTCCCACCAGCGTGACTACAATATTTGGCTACTTGCCAGGTCGCTACTATAGTGGCAAAATCTATTATGCCGGAACAGAGAGCCAGTGGGAGGCGATTCGTTGGGAAGATACTGACGGGGATAGAGAATATGCGGTAGTGTATAACCACACCCATGATTATTCCCTGATTCCCGCAAAAACGGTGGTGGCCACCTGCACCGAGAAGGGATATACAGAGCACACCTGCGCCTACGGTGAAACCTTCCGGCAGGTAACGGCTGTAGCCCTGGGACATGACTATTCCGGCGCAGTAACTGTTGTGCCTTCTACCTGTGAAGCGCAAGGTTATACCCAGACACAGTGCATTCGCTGTGATGCGGTGAACAAGACTGATTATGTGGACTCTTTGGGCCACAAGATGGTAGCCATGGCCGCCAAGAAAGCTACCTGTACGGAAGACGGCAACACGGAGGGTGTTGCCTGCGAACGGTGTAAGAAGGCCGGCGCAAACTTCACCCTTTTGCCGGCTACCGGACACAAAGACGAAAATACTGACCGGATTTGCGATACCTGCGGCAAAGAGATCAAAAACGATATTGCCTTGGATGCGGAAAAGAAGATCAACATTTCTTCCGATAAGATCACATATCTTCTGTTTGTTCCCGAGCGGTCCGGCAACTACACCTTTACATCCAGTTCTAATTGGGGGCATTACGGATATATTTTTAACAGTGCAAAGGAAGAACTATCCGTAAGATATAGTTCCAGCGGTTTCTCAATTACAACACATCTGACAGCCGGTACAATTTATTATTTGGGCGCAAGGATGGATTATTATGATGCCGGAACTGTAAATGTAAAGATCACCTACGACGGCAGCACTTGCAAGCACCCGAACTGGAAGTTCTATGAGCAGCAGGAGCCCACCTGCACGCAAATCGGTTATACTGCCGGTGTGTATTGCCTGGACTGCCAGGATTGGGCGGCAGGCCACAGAAGCATTGCAGCGAAGGGACATAAACATACCAACGCCTGTGATACCTCCTGCAACACCTGCGGTGCAAAGCGCACCATCAAGCATAACTACAAGGGAACCACCTGCGGTAAGGCTACCAAGTGTACTGTTTGTGGCAAAACCGGCAGCAAGCTGGCCCATACATACAGCAATTCCTGCGACACAAGCTGCAACAGATGTAAGGCAAAGCGCACGATCAAGCACAGCTATGTGACTAAGACCACCAAGGCCACCACCTCGAAAAACGGTAAGGTGGTAAAGTCCTGCTCGGTGTGCGGAAAGGTATATTCCAGCACAACGGTCTATAAGATCAAGTCTGTGAAACTCTCCACCACCAAGTATACTTACGACGGAAAGACCAAGTCGCCTTCCGTAACGGTCAAGGACTACAAGGGAAAAACACTGAAAAAGAATACGGACTATACGGTTGCTTACGAATCCGGCAGAAAGGATGTAGGCGAATATACGGTTACGGTAACCTTTAAGGGTAAGTATTCCGGCACGAAGAAGCTGGACTTTACGCTTGTGCCGAAGGCGGCAAGCATCAACAAGCTTACGGCAAAGACCAAAGCACTGGATGTGAAGCTTAACCGTCAGACCTCCCAGTCCAGCGGCTACGAGATTCAGTATTCTACCTCCAAGAGCTTCAAATCCCCCAAAACGATGAATATTTCCGATGTGAACACCAGCACTGCCACCCTCAAGAGCTTGAGCGCAAAGAAAACCTACTATGTACGCGTTCGCACCTTTAAGATCGTGGATGGAGAGAAGTTCTACTCCAGCTGGTCCAGCTACAAGTATATGAAAACGAAATAAGCAAAAGAGCAGGTGGGAAACCACCTGCTCTTTTGCAGTTTTTAAAATGTATTTTTCCGCATTTTTCTGTCGGTTACAAAAAAATTCAAAAAACAGTTGTATCTTTGACGAAAATGATGTAAAATAGTATAACTCATAAAATGCACTTTTGTTGGAGGATATTATGGAAAAACCCATTGTATTAGTTGTTAT
>JAGBVD010000205.1 GCA_017630495.1 Oscillospiraceae bacterium | reverse complement strand
GTTTCTGCTTTATGTGCCGTCATCTGTGCCCTGTGCAGCTGCAGACCGGCAAGGAGATCAACACCCCCCGGGCCAAGGGCCTGGTGCTGTCTATGATCAACAAGGGCGCAGAGAAGTTTGACAAGGATGTTGCCAACGCTATGTACGAGTGTATGCTCTGTGACGCTTGCGTGGACGATTGCGCCACCGGCTTCCAGCCCCCGGTGTACATCCGGGAGGCCCGTACCGAGGCTGTGGTCAACGATATGGCCCCCGAATCGGTTATGCAGTTGATTGAAAACATTGAAAAGACCGGCAACATCTTCGGCGCGGAGAAGAAGGACTTCTCCCAGTACGGTATTGACCTGCTGGTTTACATCGGTGAGGTAGCCGCCTGCGCCGCCCCGGAGATGGCAGAAAACTTCCTGAAGCTGATCCGCAGTGCCGGTGTCAGCGCCAAGGTGCTCAAGGACGAGCCTGCCTCCGGCGCAATGCTGGCAGATTTGATGGGTTATGTGGACGAGGTGGCCCAGCAGGCAAAAATTTGCGCCAAGGCCATCAACAAGACCAAGATGCCCACGGTAGTGGTGCTGGACAGCTACGACGCAGAGATCATGAAGCAGCAGTACCCCCGTTTCGGCTGTGAGATCAACGCCGAGGTGGTCACCGCTACCGCTTTCGTTGCCAAGCTGATCGAGGAGGGTAAGATCGCGCCCAAGGCATCCACCGGCGAAAAGGCCGCCTGCCACGACGATGACCGTCTGGCGCGCACCTTCTATGAGTTCGAGCCGATTCGCGCCATGTCCAAGGCCGCCGGCTACGAAAACTGCGAAATGTTCAACAAGAAGAATCTGGCCAAATCCTGCGGCACAGCCGTAGCTTTGGGCTATATGCCCCAGATCACCGTCAAGGTGGCCGCCGGCCGCTGGGATGACTTAAAGCGCACCGAGGCAAAGACGATGCTTGTTGCCAATCCCCAGGCCTGGATTTGCCTGGAAAAAGCCATTCCGGAAGGCTATAAACTGGTTGATTTGTATGGCCAATTATTGTAAGATAATAGACAAGGGGCGGGTGTTCCCGCCCCTTTTGCCAATTATCTTAAAAATGCTAAATTCTAAATTATAAATGCTAAATGTCGGTGTCGCTGACGCGACATATTTAAATAGTCAGCGAAGCTGACACATTCATTTAGCATTTTGCATTTTACATTTAGCATTCTAAAGGAGTGTTCTTATGAAGCTTGCAGATATGAAATTTGACGGTTTTGCGGTAGGTTACGGCAAGGCCGACATCACCCCGGATTACACCACCAAAATCAGCCTTACCGGCAACAACGACGACCGCACCCGACTGAGTACCGGCCGTTGGGAATCTCTGTGGGCCAACTGCATCGCCTTTACCGACACTGACGGCACTACCGTCATTTTGTTCGGCACAGACCTGCACGGCACCGAGGACTTGGTGTGGGACGACATCCGCAGGGGTATCGAACAGCGTACCGGTGTACCTGCCTACTTTATGCAGGCCGGCGCCAGCCACAACCACCAGGCTCCCAACCAATCCACCTTCTCTTTGACCCCGGTGCGTATGAACAACAAGGTGATGGTGGAAAAATGCATCCAGGCGGCAGTGGACGCTATGGAAGACCGGGCCCCGGCCAAGATGTATATGGGCATCGGCCGCCCGGAGGATATGGTCTACACCCGGCACTATGTACTGAAAAACGGCGATTATCTGGGTTGGGGCGGCCCGGCCAATTCCCGGGTGGACGAGATTCAGGGTTATATGGAAAAGGGCGACAATTTGCTGCAGGTGGTCAAGTTTGTCCGGGAGGGCAAAAAGGATGTGGCGGTCATTAACTGGCAGGGCCACCCCCACGGCCGTACCGAGGACCGGAAGGTGTCCTACACGATGCTCTACGGCGGCGGCCCGGCGGTGATGCGTGAAAAACTGCTGGAAAAGACCGGCTGTGAGTCCGTTTACATTATGGGCGGCAGTGGCAACTCCACCCAGGCTACCTTCCTGCGCAGGGACAATAAGTATAACCACTATGCCCTTTACGGAGAAGCCCTGGCCAACGAGGTGATTAAGGTCTTTGAGAATATGACCCCGGCCCAGACCGGCAAGATCCACTACTATGCGGATATGCGCTTGTTCCCGGTACCCGGAGATGTGCGGAAGCGCCCCTATGCCGCCTTTGGCTTTGGCGATTTCGGGTATGTAGCACAGCCTTTTGAAAGCTTCCAAAGTAATGCCATTGCGGTCCGGGAAGATTCTCCCTACTTTATGACCATTTAT
>JAGBVD010000204.1 GCA_017630495.1 Oscillospiraceae bacterium | reverse complement strand
TGCAATGTTGATGCAGCCAAACTCCTCCAACATACCGCCAACCATGAAGCTGCTATCCAGCGCCTTCACTTTGGATGAGGATGTACGCAGGATCAGCACCGTGGGCGCATCCTCCCGTTTGCCGCTTGCAATGGCAGCTTCTATTTGAGGTTGGAGAGAGGCAGCATTGGCTTCGTACAGATCAGCCCGTCCGGTAATGTCGGTGAATACCTTCATCAATTCCAGATAATCGGCAAAGTTTTCTACATCAAAATATGCATAGGCGATACCTGTTTTATCCAAGGTTTCCGCCATGGCCCGATGATTGGGCAGGCTGGCCATCAGGATCACAAAATCCAGGTTTGCTGCAAGGATCGCTTCCAGTGATGGCTCCTTCAAAGAGCCGAGGTCAATGTAGTCTTCCGGCAGTTCCAGGTTTCTTTCTGTCACAGCATCACGGGTCGTAGCAGAAATCTCTCCACCTGCGAGCAACCAACATTCTGCAAGGCTTCCGGAGCAGATGCCTACCCGCTGAGGATTTGAAACTGTAATCGTTCTGTCCATAGAATCTGTAAAAGTGATCCCGGTACTTGTTTCCGGCGTTTCCACTCCTGCTGCGCATCCTGAAAGAAGTGTGCAGATAAGCAACAATGCGATCCATCTTGTTTTCATAGCGTGTCCTCATTTCTTTATGGTAAATTCATCATAGTATGGAAAAATCCCGGTCGATGTGATAGTTGCAACATCAATCGGGATTTCACTTTTTTATAATCGATACAGACGAACTGAAACACATAAACCCAAAACAAACAGGAGGAAGATCATTATGGGATTCCATGTCAATGAATCGCAATTCGATGCATGGCTCACCGAACAACGCAAGACCTATGATATTTACGCGCCGATGCGGTACGCAGGGGGCAACACCTTTTCCGATGTAGACTGTATCCGCTACGGAAAAGTCAGCAGTATCTCCGAAATCGTATTTGACAAAAAGAGCGAGTATTCTTTCAAGGAAGTTTTATCCCCCATCTCTCAAACACTGTTTTTCTTCACAGAGAATGAGAAGAAGGAAGCTGATCCCCCGAAGAAGGGCGCCATCATCTTCCTGCGTAGCTGCGATTTACACGCGCTGAAGCGGCTGGACGATATGTACCTGAGAAACGGTCCAGAGGATTACTATTACAAGCGTATTCGGGATAACATCAAGATCGTACTGATTGGCTGTAAGCAATCCTTCGAGAATTGCTTCTGCGTCAGCATGGGAACCAATATTTCTGAGAACTACGATATGAGCGTCAACGCACAAGGCAGCACCTATGCAATTAATTGCAAAGACAATGCATGGAACCAGTTCTTCCTGGATTTGGGTGCATCCCGGCATCTGGTTGTGCCGGATCAAGTGCACGAGAACCCTGTTAAAGTACATATTCCGGAAAACCTCACCCCAGATGTGGCCCGTGCTTCTATGTGGGAGCAGTATAACAAGCGGTGTATTAACTGCGGTAGATGCAATTTTGTTTGCCCCAGCTGTACCTGCTTTGCTATGCAGGACATTCATTATTGCGACAACGCCAATGTCGGCGAACGCAGAAGAGTATGGTCCTCTTGTATGGTAGATAAATTTACCGATGTGGCAGGAGGCGGTAGTTACCGGAAGAAAAACGGAGAGCGGATGCGGTTTAAGGTTCTGCATAAGGTATACAGCCATAAAAAGCGTCACGGTTGCCATATGTGTGTTGGCTGCGGTCGATGCGATGATATTTGTCCGGAATACATCTCTTTCTCCCATTGTGTGAACCAATTGGAGAACGCCATGAAGGAGGTCAGCACTTAATGGTTCGAAACGACTACATTCCTTTTCCTTCCGAGATTCTGGAAGTGATCAAACACACGGATATTGAGTATACCTTCCGTATGGCGTTCCGAGGCAAAGTGAAACCCGGACAGTTTTTTGAGGTGTCCATTCCCAAGTACGGCGAGGCACCCATTTCTGTCAGCGGCATAGGCGACGGTTTTGTGGATCTAACCATCCGCCGGGTGGGCAGAGTCACCAATGAGGTTTTTGAGCATTATGTAGGAAACACTTTATTACTGCGCGGCCCTTATGGCAATGGCTTTGATTTGAAGAACTACAAAGGAAAGGAACTGGTCATTATCGCAGGCGGTACCGGTGTTTCTCCTGTCCGTGGCGTGATCTCCCACTTTGCAGAGAACGAAAAGCAGCGCAAAGGCATGACTCTTATTGCCGGTTTCAAGTCCGCAAATGATATTCTGTTCAAAGAAGATTTCCGCAACTGGCGACAGAAAATGGACTTGATTTTGACCCTGGACAGCGGCGAGGAAACTGCCGAGCACAAGATCGGTCTTGTCACCAAGTACATCCCCGACCTAAAGCTGCAGGATGTAAATAAGGCAGTCGCCATTGTGGTTGGACCTCCTGCTATGATGCGTTTCTCTGTGAACGGATTGCTGGATCGTGGTTTCAAGGAAGAAAACATCTGGGTTTCCTATGAACGAAAGATGTGCTGCGGTCTTGGTAAATGCGGCCACTGCAGAATCAACGATACCTACATCTGCCTGGATGGGCCGGTGTTCAACTATACCGTCGGTAAGACGCTGATCGACTGAGGAGGGATACTATGGACATAAATACCGCAAAACTTAAGAAGAATGCCTTCCGTGTCACCAAGGAAAGAGGACTCACCGCATCGCGTATCCGTGTTCCCGGTGGACACCTGGAAGCAAAATATTTAGGTGTGTTGCAGCACATTGCAGAAGAGTACGGAAACGGAACCATTCACATCACCAGTCGCCAGGGTTTTGAGATTCCCGGCATCCCCTTTGACAAGATGGATGCGGTTAACGAGGCATTGCAGGGCATCATCGAAGGGCTAGAGATCAACCAGGAAGCAAAGAATGAAGGCTATCCCGCCGCAGGCACCCGGAATATCACCGCTTGCATCGGCAACCGGGTTTGCCCCTATGCTTGCTACGATACAACCGCTCTTGCAAAACGAATTGAGAAGGCAGTGTTCCCCAATGACTTGCATTTTAAGATTGCTGTCACCGGCTGCCCCAATGACTGTGGCAAGGTGCGTATGCACGACTTCGGCATTATGGGTATGACCGAACCTCAGCTGGATCCCAACCGCTGCATCAGCTGCGGTGCCTGCGTCAAAAAGTGCGAGAAGAAGTCTGTGGGCGCATTGACTATGCAAAACTACCGCCCCATCCGTGATGCACATAAGTGCATCGGCTGCGGAGAATGTGTCATCAACTGCCCCAACCGGGCCTGGACCCGCAGTGAGCAAAAATACTACCGCCTGACCCTGCTGGGCAGAACCGGCAAGAAGAATCCTCGTATGGGTGAGGACTTCATCAAGTGGGTCGACGAGGAAACAATTATCAAGATCATTCTGAATACCTATGACTATGTGAAGGAATACATTGATCCCAACGCTCCCGGCGGCAAGGAACACATCGGCTATATTGTGGACCGCACCGGCTTTGAGGAATTCAAACGCTGGGCGCTGAAAGATGTGGTACTGCCCGAAAATGCAGAAGTTATGACTCCTGTCTACTGGAAGGGAATCAAGTATTAAGGAGGGTTCGTTATGCTGGATGGATGCCAGGGAAAACCCCGGACACCGACGATCATCGAAAAGGTCTGCCCCCAGTGCGGAGCAGAAATTGAGATGTTTTCCATCGATACCCAGATGGCCTGCGAGAAATGTGGCTTCATCGCTTATAATGACACCTTAAGCTGCGTCCAGTGGTGCCAGTATGCCAGAAAATGTGTGGGCGATGAAATGTATGAAGTCATGATGAAGATCGCTGCAGAGCAAAAGGCAAGAAAATGAGAGAGAAATAGCCGGTAACAGGAACACCCCGTTACCGGCTATTATCATGCTCATTTCATTCTGGCTTTCAAATCCAGTACCTTTTCTTCAATCAGGCGAATGGTTTCCAGAAATGCTTCGTCACTCTTTCCGGTGGGATCTTCCAAACCCCAATCCTCACGGTGGGAGCAGGACAGGAAGGGGCACTGGACATTACAACCCATGGTAATGACCACATCAACAGGCGGAATGTCGGACAGCAACTTGCTGTGCTGGGTGGCTTCCATGTCGATGCCGTGGACCTGGTTCATCAGGCGGACGGCATCCTGGTTGATCTGGGGCTTGGTTTCCGTACCGGCAGAATAGCTTTCAAACACATCGCCTGCCAGCTTCTTTCCCAGCGCTTCCGCGATCTGGCTGCGGCAGGAATTGTGGACACAGATAAAGGCTACTTTTTTCATTTCTTTCCTCCAATGAAAGGACACCGTTTTCCGATACACTGATTATTCAGGCGGCTGCGGGTGCAGACCGGGGCAGATTTTTCCATTTGTACATGCAGATGCTCTGCCGCAAAGTCTATAGCAGCTAGAATCGCCAGGTAGGAATCCCGCTTGCAGCAGCGGGGACCGCCGTTTTTGCCGATGCTGTCCAGCGCTTTTGCCGTCATTTGGTTGCTCAGACCCCAAGGCTCTGCCGCTAGAGGTGTAGAACCGGTAACGATGGATACAAACTGTCCTGTACTGACACCGGCTCCACAAGCACCCCAAAATCCACAAGCACCACCGGGAACGGCTTTGCCCCGGCGATACATTTCGTGCAGTGCTTTTTGCAGTTCGATTTCTCCACCGGCATTTTTATATGCGGTCAGCAGTGCAGCACCCACCATCACATGGTGCTCTGGGCCATGCATATGGCAGAACGGCATCGCCATCATCTTTTCCAGAATTGTCAGCGGGTCATTGGATGTTTCGGAAAGGCACAATCCCAAAATGCTGTCCATTCCTTGGGTGTGGCATTCGCTGCAAACATAGTGACCAGCCACACAGCGAGTCTTGCTGGGTTCTGCTTTGCCGCAAATGGCACACTCCATCAATTCGTCTTGCACAAGATACTCCAAGGGAGCTTTGCAGATCAAACACTCTTCTTTCATAGCGTCCTCCTTTGGTGTTAAGGTCGAGTATCATCTTAATGCATATTTTACTTAAATTCTGTGACTTTTGCAACATCATTTTCCCTTGTCGGCTTGTATCATTACAGTAGAAAACCAGAAATGGAGGAATGACCATGATCCGAAGAATCATTACCATCGATGAAGAAAAATGCAACGGCTGCGGTCTGTGTGCCGATGCCTGCCATGAAGGTGCCATTGGCATCGTAGATGGCAAAGCAAAACTGCTCCGGGAGGACTACTGCGACGGTCTGGGCGATTGTCTGCCCGCTTGTCCCACGAACGCCATCTCCTTTGAAGAGAGGGAAGCACCTGCTTACAATGAAGCTGCCGT
>JAGBVD010000014.1 GCA_017630495.1 Oscillospiraceae bacterium | reverse complement strand
GTAGCGTTTTTATAATCATATCCGCACATTCTATTGAACTGTGCAGACTTGTATCGACGCTAAGCTTATAATCTATATTTTTAGCCATCAGCGCAGCTTGTTCCTCGGATTGTGTTTCGTATCTGTCGCCTCTTTCAATGTTTCTTTTTTTGCATATATCAAGGGGACAGTATACCTCAACCAAATCAAGAGGATTATCTTTGAGTATTTCCCGCATTTGCCTGTAATGAGGTGTTATTTCTTCTCTTTCGATTAAAATACCGTCAATCACAACATTGTGACCCATATCAGAAAAAAGCTTGGCGGTATGGTACAACATAATAACCGCATCGCAAATGTGCTTCCAGTAATCCTCGCGCAGATACTTGAGACCCACTGTCTCTTGAAACAGATCGTTACTTAAAGCATAATAAAACACGCCGGCGCGCTCCTGAAAAGCGTTGACTATAGAAGTTTTTCCCGCACTGGTTACGCCGTTTAAAAATATAATGCGTCCTTTTTCCATCTTAAACCTCTTATCCGCAGATTTTATTGTATTATACCACATCGAATCAAACACATCAATCCCTTGGCGCACACTTTTATAAAGGGCTTTAAGCGGAATTTACTTAGTATCTACTTTACAAACCACCGATTGATGGTTATAATGATTTAACACTATTAAAAAACAGATGTAACAAAGGAATTATTATGACAAAACCAAAGAATTACAATAAGACGCTGGCGGCTTGTTATCTCGGCTTTGTTACGCAAGCTATATCTGCAAATTTTGCACCGCTTTTGTTTTTAACATTCAAAAGCACATACGGAATCACACTGGAAAAGATTGCATTGATTCCACTGGTATTTTACTTAACACAACTGCTTGTTGACCTTGCGGCTACAAAATTTGCCGACAAAATAGGATATCGCGCCTGCGTTGTCGCATCTCAGGTGTTGTCGTCTGCAGGTCTCATCTTGATGGCAATTTTGCCGGAGGCACTTCCCGTACCGTTTATCGGTATTTTAATTTCGGTAGTGCTGTATGCTATCGGCAGCGGGCTTATTGAGGTTTTGGTAAGCCCTATCGTTGAAGCCTGCCCCTTTGAAAACAAAGACGGAATGATGAGCTTACTGCATTCCTTCTATTGTTGGGGTGCGATGGGTGTCATTTTGGGTTCCACCCTCTTTTTTGCGGTATTCGGTATAGAGAACTGGAAGATACTTACTTTTATTTGGGCGCTGGTGCCGTTATGCAACACCTTCAACTTTATTAACTGCCCTATAGAACGGTTGGTGGAGGACGGTAATAGTATGAGTATCGGCAAACTGCTGAAAACGCCTATCTTCTGGTTAATGATAGTTCTTATGGTGTGTTCGGGTGCGTCCGAAGCGACTATGGCTCAATGGGCATCGGCTTTTACCGAATCTGCTATCGGCGTTTCCAAAGCGATCGGCGACTTGGCAGGTCCGTGTTTGTTCGCTATGTTTATGGGAATATCCCGTATGCTGTACGGTAAATTCAGCGAAAAGCTTGATCTGACAAAGGTAATGCTCATCTGCGGCGCAATGTGCGCAGGGTGCTATTTATTGGCTTCGCTGTCCACTTTGCCCATTCTCGGGCTCGCAGGCTGTGCGCTATGCGGTTTGGCTGTCGGTATTATGTGGCCGGGGTCTATCAGCATATCTTCGCAGAAATGCCCAAGAGGCGGCACAGCAATGTTTGCATTCCTGGCATTGGCCGGCGATACCGGCGCTATGGTAAGCCCCGCTATGGTGGGAAGTCTTTCCGAAATGGCAGGCGGTAATCTGAAAACAGGATTGCTTGCGGCTACGGTTTTTCCGTGCATACTCGTTGTCGGATTGCTCATTCTCAGAAAAAGCGCAAATTCAAAGATAAGCCGATAAATCTACAGTAAAAAAAAAAACGGCGGCAAGGATTCTCTCCTTGCCGCCGTATTTGT
>JAGBVD010000203.1 GCA_017630495.1 Oscillospiraceae bacterium | reverse complement strand
ATGACCCACGGCGCAACCATGTGTCCGATGCCCTATTTCTCCGCCACCTCCTCCCTGGCCTGTATCAACCAGGAGAAGATCACCGCCTTCAACGGTGTGCCGACCATGTTTATCGCCATGTTCAACCATCCGGACTACCGCAAGACGGACTTTTCCCATATGCGCACCGGCATTATGGCCGGCGCAGGTTGTCCTCCGGAGCTGATGCGCCGGGCAGCCCAGCCGGATGAAATGAATATGTACGGCATCGTCAGCGTCTACGGTCAGACCGAATGCGCTCCCGGCAACACTATGAGTGCCTGGACGGACTCTTTGGAGGTGCGTACCGATACCGTCGGCTATGCCTTCCCCCATGTCCAGTGCAAGATCGTGGACCCGGAGACCGGTGAGGAAGTAGGCCCCGGTGTCAACGGTGAGTTCTGCGCCAAGGGCTATAATACCATGAAGGGTTACTACAAAATGCCCCAGGCTACCGCAGACACCATCGACAGCGACGGCTGGCTTCATTCCGGCGACCTGGCCTGCAAGGACGCAGACGGCAATTTCCGGATCACCGGCAGACTGAAGGATATGATCATCCGGGGCGGTGAGAACATCTACCCCAAGGAGATCGAGGAATTTATCTACACCCACCCCCAGACCAAGGATGTTCAGGTTATCGGCGTACCGGACAAAAAGTACGGCGAGGAGATTATGGCCTGCATCATCCTCAAAGAGCCCGGCTCCGTCACGGTGGAGGAAATGTCTGACTATATCAAGGCCAGTATGGCCCGGCATAAAGTCCCCAAGTACATTGAATTTGTGGACAGCTTCCCTATGAATGCCGCAGGCAAGATCCTCAAATATAAAATGCGCGCGGACGCTGCCGCCCGGTTGGGTCTGACCGGAGATGGCGCAGACACCGCCGGCAACCCTGCCAAATGATAAAAAGCACCGGATTTTGAAAATCCGGTGCTTTTGTTTTATTGACGGCGCTCCTTGCGCATTTGTCTTCGTTTTTGGGCGGCATCCCACTGCTTTTGCTGCTCCTCCGTCTCGATGAGCAGACCGGGCACCTGCTGAGGCTTTCCGTGGCAGTCAATGGCCACCATATCGATATAGGCCTCATTGATCATCTCCCGGCGGCCATCCAAAGCCTCCCGGTAGGTGTCCACCCGGACCTCCATAGAGCTTCTTCCCACGCAGGTCACCCAACCGCGCAAAACGATCATATCGCCGGTGTAAGCCGGTGCGCGAAACTGCAGATTGTCAATGGCGGCGGTGGTTACGGTACAGCCGCAGTGGCGAATGGCCACGATCCCGGCCAGCTCATCGATCCATTTTAAAAGCTGTCCGCCAAAAAGTCTTCCATAATGGTTGATGTGGGCCGGGCAGATCAAATACTGCTGTTCGGTCAGGGAATCTTCCACTTTTTTCATTTCTGCCATCTTTCTGCTCCTTTTTTTGTTACTACCAAAATTGTATGTAAGGGGAAGCACTTTGTCAAGTTGTTTTGAATCTTGACTATTTATGTCACAAATGGTAGACTATAAAGGCTGAATTATGCTCGTAGGAGAATTGTATGAAGAATAAACTTTTTATTATCGGTGTCGTGGTGATTCTCGCCCTGGCAACCGTATCCCTTTTGTTGTTCTGGGGTGTCATCCCCAGCCCCGGCGGAAGTGATTCTACTGAAATGTTATCTACCAACAACACAACCACAAAGCAAACCGAGGCTACCACTACAACCGCAGAAACCATTCCCGAGGACCCCACCATTTACCCGGAAGAAATGGTGCAGTTCCAGTCCCCTGAAAAAGCCGAAAGCCACTCCCAGACAGATATCCTTAATACACTGGACAACAATGTGTATATGGACGCCCTTGTCTATACCGGCTATAACATCAAAAAGCACCGCTCCGACGGTATGATGTGGAAATTTGTGCCTGCGGAGGACAAAGCAAAGCTGGGTTACCTGTCCGATATTACCTACGGTGGTGGCAGTACCGGTTACGAAACCACCGACGAGGGCAAACCCAACATCCAAAAGTTTGAAAACCGCAGTCTGGTTTGCGCATCCTTTGTCACCTATGTTTACCTGAACTATATGCCCAATGTAGCCGGTATTGATACCTCTGCGTTAGGCAAGCCCGGCAATTCCCTCAGCGCTAACTCCTGGTACTCCCTGGCCAAGAAATGGGTGAAAAACGGTTATTCAGAGTCCATCCCCTTCTACTCCAAGGCCCAGGGCGCTATCGGCAGCGCATTTATCAAATTCAAGCCGGAAAAGGACATCCCCGTCGGCTCCCTGATCTTCTTCTGCAACCCCAAATTGGCTGACAAAACCGAGGCCAGCCATGTGGCCATTTTTGCCGGATACAAAAACGGTTACTACTGGCTTTACCATGTGGGCAACAAGAACGGCCCTGAGTTCTGTGCCGTGCAGCGTATGAATTTCGGCCCCAATGCCCGTTGGCCCATTGCCATCATCACCCCTCCCAACACAGTCCGCTTCTCCCCTGTTCTGGAGATCGAGCTTGTAGATAAAGCCGGTAAACCCATCAGCGGCAGTGAGTTTATCCTGAAGCACCCCAAAACCGGCAAGGAGCTCTCCCTGGGTGTCACCGATGCAGAGGGCAAGCTGGTCAGAGAAGACCTGGGTTACGGTGATTATGAGCTTGTGCAGGTCGTCCCGGAAGGTTACTCCTGCGAAAAAACAACCAATAAAATCAAAATCTCCGGTGTCAACAACAGCCTCAACAAAGTGCTTGTAGTAAACACCAAAGTGCAATAACAAACAAAAGCCATCCCTCACGGGATGGCTTTTCTATTTGATTGTAGAACACTCATCGTGGTGTCAAAGTAATCTCTACCAAAGTGCCGTTTCGCATATTGCTGACGGATATGGATATCTTTTTGCTCTTTTTGGCATAAACAAAGAATCGGTCAAAAAACCGGTCGTACTCTTTCTCCTGCACTGAGCCTTTTACGCCAACCAGAGTTTTCTTTTTT
>JAGBVD010000013.1 GCA_017630495.1 Oscillospiraceae bacterium | reverse complement strand
GGAATTGCATAAAGAAAAAGCATCCCGGTCAGCAGATCGGGATGCTTTGTGTATATTACCAGTTTGCCTTTACTTTTTCAATGGCGCGGATGCCGGAAAGGGAGATTTCCTCTGTGATGACCGGACTGCTTAAAAGACCTTTTTCCATACAATCGGCAATATGCTGCGCTTCATAGATCAGCTCATATTCACAAGGAAACTCCAGCACCTGGGTTTTGCCGCCAATGTGCAAAATGACCTTTTGGGCCTTCCAGTAGTTGGGCAGTTCAATGTAGCCGTTCTCGCCGAAGATGCGGCAGGTGTTGTCCAAAGTCGCCCGGGTACTGTTTTTGGCGCAGAACAGAACACCGCTTTCCGTCTGTCCGGTAAGAATGTACTGCCACTCCACACCGGTATCCAGTTTGGAAGCAGTACCCCGGATGTCCGTAATTTCACCGAACAGCCAGGCCACCAGCTGTACTGCGTAAATGCCACTGCTGAGCAGCGGACCGCCGCCGGCCTCTTTATCAAACATCCAGCCGTTGTAGCTGGCAGGAAAACTGTGGCTCATTTCTGCCATGGTGATTTGCCCCAAATCTTTCAGCCGCTCCTTTGCTGCCAGAACTGCCGGCAGAAACAGCATTTTTTGGGCCTCCATGAAGAAAAGACCTTTTTCCCGGGCCAGGGCATACAGCTCTTTGGTTTGGGCTTCGGTGGTGGTGCAGGGCTTTTCACAGACCACATGCTTACCGGCCAAAAGCGCTGCCTTTGCCCAGGGATAATGGGCGGTGTTTACATTGGAGATATAGACGATATTTACATTTTCATCCTTCAGCAGATCTTCGTGGCTGCCGTAGGCGGTGGGAATGTTCCACCGGGCGGCTTTTTCCCGGGCTTTTTCCAGGGTACGGGAGGACACCGCGGCAATATTGCCTTTGCCGCTGGCGCGGACTGCGGCAATAAACCGGGGCGCGATGGAGGATGTACTTAAAATGCCGTAACAAAGCTTCATAACATAACTCCCTGAAAAGCAGCAACCCACCGGGTTGCTGCTTTGTGCTTTATTGTTGCTCGATCATTTTATTAGGCTGGGGCATTGTGTCTTTAAGCATTTGGTAGCAGTGGGCATAGGTGGTTTGGATGTATGCGCTGCACTGGGTGCTCAGCCACAGCTCCAGCAATGCATAGAGAACGTAAAAACCAACAAAAAGAATTTCAGCGCTTACCGGCACAGTGATGCCCATTGCGGCTAACATCACATCACCGCTGGCGACCACTGCAATCAAAGCTTTCAGAACATAGAACCACCAGAACCGCAGGTCGGCCCGGAACAGGGAAAAACCGTTTTTGCGCATCATCCGGAAGCTGACAGCAATGGCTGCCCGGGCGCCGGGGACATCGTCCATAATGGCAAATGTAGCCATACGCATCCGATAGAAAAGGAATGTCATTACGACCAGCAGCAGAACGCCGGTCAAAATGTAAAGGGGCAATGCAGCCTCTAGGATTTGCGCCGTCAAAGCCGGATCGGCCAGCATTTCCGGTGTAATACTACCTTGCTCCATAATTGGCTGCATAACTGCGTACAACTTGCCAACAAAGGGGGTCAGGGAGAAAAGCATGCTGGCAATATATGTGGTAGCAAGAATTACACCAATGTAGATCAGCGTCTGCAAAATCGACAGCCGCAAAAGCTTACCAAACCGACGGAAGCCTTCCCAAAGCATTGTGGGAGCGACTTGCTCGTGCCGGGCATAGCGGATACAGGCAAACACAAAGCCCATTTGCCAGAAGGGGAGCAGCACAACACTGGCAAAGGACAAAAAGGATTGGATAGCCTGCAGAAGGGAACGAGTTCCCAGACCAGCAAGGCCGGAGGTGTTTTCAATATATTGATCCAACAGCACATTGGCTACCGTAATGACCAAAGAAAACAGCAGTGCCGCGCCGGTGTGTATAAATGCCAGCCTTTTGCCGCTGTAATTTGCTGTATCCAATGAGCATTTGGCGGCAACGCGCGTTCCAAACAATTTCATAACATATCTCCTTTACGGATCGTTCTGCCTTATTTATACGGCAAAATCAGGAAAATAGCAAATAAAATTTTGTCGGCGGTAGATTTTTGAAAGCGGCGGTGATATAATGGAGGTAAATGATAATTACCCATTGGAGGCGCTTATGGAGCTTGGACAGAGAATTAAGCAGGCGCGGCTGGAAAGAGGACTTTCCCAGCGGCAGCTGTGTGGGGAGGAAATCACCCGGAATATGCTCTCCCAAATTGAAAACGGCAGCGCCCGTCCCTCTATGGCCACTTTGACCTTTTTGGCCCGGCAGCTGGATAAGCCCATCAGCTTCTTTTTGGAAGAGGATGTGGCAGTTTTGCCCAATCAGCCGGTGATGGACCAGCTGCGGCAAGCCTATACGCAGGGAGAATATGAGAAGATCCCGGCACTGTTGGAGCAGTATCGCGCTCCGGACGAAGTGTTTGACCGAGAGCGGTATTTGCTGGAGGCTTTGGGCCTTATGAAGCTTGCCCGGCAGGCACAGCTTCAAAGGAAAACCGTCTATGCCCAGACCCTTCTGCAAAGGGCAGGGGAGGCAGGTAAAAACAGCGCCTATTATACCGATGCGCTGGAACGGGAACGGCTGCTGCAATTATATGAGCTGCAACCGCAGCAGGCGGTGCTTTTGGCACAGAAATTACCACAGGACAGACGGGAGCAGATGCTCCGGGCAACGGCAGCGTTGGATACCGGAAAGGCAGATCAGGCGGCGGCCATTCTGGATGCCGCACCGGAGGCTGCTGCACCGTGGCAGTATTTGCGCGGCCACGCGGCAATGAAAACGGAAGATTATAAGCTGGCAGTGCAGTGCTTTTTGCAGGCGGAGCAGACCTATCCGATGGAATGCGCCAAAGCGTTGGAAGAATGCTACCGGCAGCTGGAGGATTACAAGCAGGCCTATTTCTATGCCTGCAAGCAGCGATGAGAAAAGGCCCGGCATCGGAAGATGCCGGGCCTTTCCTTTGGGATAAAAAGAAGAGAGGTAGAAAAAAGGTGTTTCAGAAAGCAAATGCTTTCTACGGTTACTATACTTTATAAATTTGAACAGTCTATGACGGAAATAAAAACAATATTCGACAATTTTGTGAATGACGGTTGTACTTGCCCACAAGCTGGAGTATAATCAAGAAAAAGGAGGTGGGCAAAGTGGTGGATTGTCATATGCATATGGTGCTGGACGGTGTGGAGTGGAAAAGCGCCATAGCGCGGCATAAAGACCAGCCGGATGAAAAATACATTCGCGGAATTCTTGCAATTTATCAGGAAAAAGACTACACCTATCTCCGGGATGGCGGTGACCGATGGGGCATCGGGAAAATGGCCCGACAGCTTTCACCGGAATATGGGATTACTTACCGCACACCCCTTGCGCCTTTATGCCGGGAGGGACATTACGGCACATTTATAGGCCAGACCTACGCCGACATAAAAGAATATGCTGCATTGGTGAAACAGCAAAGAATTGCCGGGGCGGATTTTATTAAAATTATGATATCAGGGCTTATGGATTTTGACCGGTTTGGGGTGCTGACCCAGGAAGGGTTGCCGGCGGCACAAATTCGGGAGCTGATCCATATTGCCCACGAGGAAGGCTTTTGTGTAATGGCTCACGCCAACGGCACAAAAACGGTGCAGGCGGCGGCAATGGCCGGGGTGGACTCGGTGGAGCACGGCGCCTATCTGGATGCGGATGCGCTGGCGGCAATGAAGGAAAATGATTGCGTTTGGGTGCCCACTCTCAGCACCATCGGAAACCTGCGGGGCAGGGGAAGATTTAACGAAAAGGCAGTGACCCAAATTCTGGAAATGGCGATGGAAAATGTTGGCGCTTTTGCCCGGATGGGCGGTTGGATCGCACCGGGTACCGATGCCGGTGCCTGGGCAGTGCCTCACGGCTGCGCTACGGAGGAAAGCCTTTTGGCCCAGGCCGGTGTAACGGCAAAAATGCTGGAAGCAGGCGCAAAGAAGATACAGGAAAAGTTTTAAAAACCTCCCCCGGGAACATCCCCCGGGGGCGGTTTTCTCTGTGGCGGCAAAGGCAAGGAAAAAAGTGCATCAAAAAGCGGCGGTTTTTTCCGAAAAACCATAAAAACCGGGTTGAATTTTCGGGCGCGATATGCTATGATAGGATAGCGTACGAATGGGGTTAGTATGCCCATTTGTACAAACGGTCTGAAAAGGAGCAAAGCTTATGCCACATACCATCGCTGTTGCCGGAAAAGGCGGCGTAGGCAAGACCACCACCTGCGGTATGCTCATTGACTATCTGTGCAAAAAGGGAACTGGCCCGGTGCTGGTAGTAGATGCGGATGCCAACTCCAACCTCAATGAAGTGTTGGGCGTAGAGGTGGAGACAAGCCTCGGCGCGATCCGGGAGGAAATGGCACAATCTGAATTAAAAGGCACGATCCCTGCCGGTATGACCAAAGCGGATTATGCGGAGTATAAATTTAATTCCGCGCTGATTGAAGAAGATGATTTTGATATGCTTGTTATGGGCAGGACCCAGGGCAAGGGCTGCTATTGCTATGTCAATGGTGTGCTCAAGACCCAGATCGACAAGTATGCCAAAAATTATCAATATATTGTTATGGACAATGAGGCCGGTCTGGAGCACGTGGCCCGGGGCACACTGCCTCCGGTGGACACGATGCTGTTGATCTCCGACTGCTCCCGCAGAGGCATTCAGGCAGCTGCCCGGGTTGCGGAAATGATCAACGAAATGGACCTGAAGATCGACAGACTGGGTCTGATCGTCAACCGGGCACCCGGCGGCGTTTTGGAAGCAGGCGTGCAAGAGGAGATCGAAAAGCACGGTCTGCAGCTTCTGGGCGTACTGCCCCAGGATGAGGGTGTTTACCGCTGCGATTGCGACGGCAAGCCTTCCGCCAAGCTGCCCCAGGACAACCCTGTTAAGCAAGCGCTCACGGGAATCCTGCAAAACCTCGGCTTGTAAAAGCCACCAAAATTCGTTAATAAAAAATATTTTATTATAAAACCAAAACAAGGGGGAAAACAATTATGTCTTTTGAACCTAAGACGCAGCCCTTCAGCGGCAAGATCAATGCCGTAACTTTGGGCACCGGCGACAAGGCAATCGTCATCGGTGGTCAGAATGTGCTGCCGTTCTACACCTTCGATGCACCCATCGAGAATGCACCGAAGATCGGCGTGGAAATTTCCGACGCCGCCGATTCCTGGGATGTACCCGGCCTGGTAGATTTCTACGCCGGCTGCACCACCATGGCTGAGCGTGCCAAGAAGGCCGAAACTATGGAAGGCGCTGACTTCATCTGCCTGAACTTTGAGTCTGCCGATCCCAACGGCGCTGACCGCAGCGTTGAGGATTGCGTTGCTGACGCAAAGGCTGTTGCAGAAGCCGTGTCTATGCCCATCGTCATTATGGGCTGCAAGAACATGGAAAAGGACGGCAAGCTGTTCTCTGCAGTTGCAGAGGCACTGACCGGCAAGAATATTCTGGTTATGTCCGCAAAGAACGAGGACTACAAGACTGTCGGTGCATCCGTTGCATTGGCAAGCGGCCAGAAGGTGGGCGCAGAAACTGCTGACGACATCAACCTGGCAAAGCAGCTGAACATCATGCTCAAGGGCCTGAATGTTCCTGCAGAGTCCATCGTTATGAACATCGGCACCGCTGCTGTCGGTTACGGTTACGAATATGTGGCTTCCACTCTGGACCGGGTTCGTGATGCTGCCCTGAAGCAGAGCGATGCTGACCTGCAGATGCCCATCATCGCTCCCGTGTCCACCGACACCTGGGGCGTGAAGGAATCCACCGCATCCGAAGAGGACGAGCCTGCATGGGGCAACCGGGAAGAGCGCGGCATCAACATGGAAATCTCCACTGCTGCTGCTAACCTGACCGGTGGCGCTGACGCTGTTATCATGCGTCATCCCGCAGCTGTCGCAACCATCAAGAAGTTCATCACTGAACTCGTCTAATCGGAAGGAGGATACATACAATGGCTTTGAAAGGTCTTGATATTTTTAAGCTGTCTCCCAAGAAGAACTGTAAGGAGTGCGGCAGCCCCACCTGTATGGCATTCTGCATGAAGGTGGCCCAGGGCGCTGTGGAAATCGACAAGTGCCCCTACTTCTCTGACGACGCAAAGGCAATGCTCAACGAGCAGACTGCTCCTCCCATGAAGACCATCTCCGTGGGCGAGCACAAGCTGGGCGGCGAAACCGTTCTGTTCCGTCATGAGAAGACTCTGGTCAGCAAGAACCTGTACGCAGCTTCCGTCTGCACCTGCATGGACGAGGCTACTGTGGATGCCAAGCTGGCAGCTGCACAGACCGTTGACTACGAGCGTATCGGTGAGAGAATGTATGTGGAGTTCATCCAGGTTGCCAACAACCAGGCTGACCCCGCTGTATATGCTAACCTGGTTAAGAAGGCCGCTGCTGTTGGCCGCCCCCTGGTCCTGGAGTGCTGGGATGTAGAGTGCGCCAAGGCTGCTCTGGAAGTTTGCGGTAAGGATGTCATCCTGGATGGCGCTACTCCTGCAAACTACGAAGCTATGAACGAGCTGGCCACCGCCAAGGGCGTCGTCCTGGGCGTTTGGGCAGAAAACATTTCCGACCTGTACGACACCGTAAAGGCTCTGGAAGCCAAGGGCAACAAGAACCTGGTGCTGGATGTTACCGGCAAGACTGCCAAGGAAACTCTGGCCAATGCTGTTCTGGTCCGTCGTACCGCTATCAAGGACGGCGACCGTACCTTCGGTTACCCCTCCATCGTGAACCTGGCTAAGCTGACCAAGGGCGATGCTCGTCTGGAGACTGCTTATGCTTCTATGTTCACCGAGAAGTACGCATCCATCATTGTGATGTCCGGCATGAGCTATGCACAGGCACTGCCTCTGTACGGCCTGCGTCAGAACATCTTCACCGATCCTCAGAAGCCCATGAAGGTGGAAGCTAAGATCTACCCCATCAACGGCGCTGACGAGAACAGCCCCTGCGTGCTGACTGTTGACTTCGCACTGACCTACTTCCTGGTTTCCGGCGAGTTGGAGCGTTCCAACCAGCCTCTGAACCTGATCATCACCGACGCTTCCGGTATGTCCGTTCTGACTGCCTGGGCCGCCGGCAAGCTGTCCTCCACCACCATTAAGAAGACCTTCGAGGAGCTGGACATCGAAAGCAAGATCAAGAACCGCACCCTGATCATCCCCGGCAAGGTTGCCGTTATGAAGGGTGAGATTCAGGAGAAGCTGCCTAACTGGAATGTTGTCGTTGGTACAATGGAAGCTGTGCAGATTCCCAAGTACATGAAGGACAAGGAATACGAGGCTGCTGCCGCTGTTGCTGCTGCTGAAAATGCTGCCAAGGCTGCTTCCGGCGCAACTGTTGAGGTTAAGGAGCTGTCCTTCGAAGAGCTGCTGGCTACCAAGGTTCCTGCCATCGAGGTCAAGCAGTGGGATACCCAGTACAAGGGCTACAACCCCGAGTCCCAGACCTTCGTTACCATCGGTGAGAGAATCCACTGCATCGCTCCCTCCATCCGTAAGGCTATGGACGAGAGAGATCCCGAGCCCATTCTGCAGCGTGCATACGAGCAGATCAAGGCCGGTGCTACTTATCTGGATGTTAACATCGGACCTGCTGAAAAGGACGGTCCCGAGCGTATGATGTGGGCTGTCAAGCTGCTGCAGGAGAACTTCAACAATGTTCCTCTGGCACTGGACACCGCCAACATGAAGGCTATCGAAGCCGGTATCAAGGTTTACAACCGCACCAACGGCAAGCCCATCGTCAACTCTGCTGACGCAGGCTCCCGTATCGGCTACATTGACCTGGCTGCTGCCAACGATGCTATTTGTATCGCCCTTTGCTCTGCTGACGGTATCGCAAAGGACAATGAAGAGCGTATGATGCACTGCGACAATATGCTCGAGCGCGGTCTGAGCCTGGGTATGGAAGCCACCGATCTGTGGTTTGACCCGTTGTTCCTGGTTGTTAAGGGTATGCAGGACAAGCAGATGGAAGTTCTGGAAGCCATCAAGATGTTCTCCGAGAAGGGCCTGAAGTCCACCGGTGGTCTGTCCAATAACTCCAACGGCGCACCCAAGGATGTCCGTCCCATCATGGACTCCACTCTGGTTGCAATGTGCATGATGCAGGGTCTGACCTCTGCCATCGTCAACCCCAACGATCGCCGCTTGATGGAAACCATCAAGTCCTGCGACATCTTCAAGAACCACGTTCTGTACTCCGATTCTTATCTGGATCTGTAAGATTTCCCCGCAACATAAGCCGGGAGGGAGATGCCTCCCTTCCGGCTTTTTGCCTTTTGTATAAGAGTTTTTAAATTTTATTAGGAGGAAAGATTTATGAGCGTATTAACCGATCTGATTTACGGCGGCAGCAATGCTGTTGCAGGCCTGACCGAAGGCGCTGTCAACGATGCCATCGCCAAGTACGGCGCAGACAAGGAAATTGCATTCCCCGATACTGCCTATTATTTCCCCACCATTTACGCTGCTACCGGTGTGAAGGTTAAGACTTTGGGCGACCTGACCGCTTGTGTTGGCGTACTTAAGAGCCTCATCACTAACCAGGAGGACCTGGGCCAGGCCCTCAATGCCGGTTTGGCAACTGCCGTTGGTGCTGAAATCATCGAAGGTCTGAAGTACCTGAAAGCTGATCCCTATGGGGCAGAGTCCGGCATCGGCTTTGTTCCCGATCCCATCATCCGTTCTCTGGGTGTGCCGCTGGTTACCGGCGATATCCCCGGTGTTGCTGTTGTGCTGGGCAAGGCTGACAATGCAGAAGATGTGGTGAGTGTGGTTAAGGACTACCAGTCCAAGGGCATTATGACCTTTATGGTTGGCGATGTCATTGAGCAGTGCGCTGAAGGCGGCGTGAAGATGGGTCTGGAGTTCCGCGTGATTCCTCTGGGTCACGATGTTACCTCCGTTATCCATGTCGTTACCGTTGCTGTTCGCGCAGCATTGATCTTCGGCAATGTGCAGCCCGGCGATCTGGGCGGCCTGCTGACCTATACCAAGGAGCGCGTTCCCGCATTTGTTAACACCTTTGGCGCGCTGAACGAAGTGGTCGTTTCCGCCGGCGCCGGTGCTATCGCACTGGGCTTCCCGGTCATCGTGGACATTGACCTGGGTGAAAACCAGGTGCCCGGCGCTCTGGAGAGCGTTTGCGATCACAGCGCTACCGTTAAGAAGTCTTTGGAGCTGCGCGAGATCAAGATCAAGGTCAAGGAGCTGCCCATCCCCGTAGCGTTTGCCGCTGCTTTTGAAGGTGAGATCATCCGTAAAGCAGATATGCACGCCGAGTTCTACTCCGGCAAGAATCCCACTGCAGAGCTGGTGGTTATGCGCCAGATGCAGGAGATCGAGGACCACAAGATCACTGTGATCGGTCCCGACCTGGATGCAGGCAATGAGTTTGCATTGGTTACTTATGTGGAAGTCGCCGGCAAGAAGATGCAGGAAGACTTCGAAAGCGTTATCGAAAGAAAGTTCCACGCCTGGTTTAACTATATGGAAGGCGTTATGCACACCGGTCAGCGCAACCAGGTCCGCGTCCGTGTTTCCAAGGATGCCTTTGCAAAGGGCCTGCGGCTGAAGGACTTTGCGGAAGTTCTGTATGTGATGATCATGGACGAGTTCGACGCTGTTGTTGACAAGTGCCAGATCACCCTGATCACCGACACTGCCGAGGCCGGCAAGTTCCGGGATGAGGTGGCTATGCCCCGTTACGCTGCAAGAGATGCCCGTCTGGAATCTCTGACCGACGAGAGCGTTGACCGTTACTACACCTGCATTCTGTGCCAGAGCTTCGCACCTGCCCACTGCTGCGTGGTTACCCCCGAGCGTCTGGGTCTGTGCGGCGCGGTTTCCTGGCTGGATGCCAAGGCTACCAACGAGCTGGATCCCAACGGTCCTTGCCAGCCCATCTTCAAGGAAGGCTGCACCGATGAGCGCACCGGCCGTTTTGAGACAGTTGACAAGGCTATCACCGATGCCACCCACGGCGCGGTTGAGACCGTTACACTGTACTCCATCCTGGAAGATCCTATGACCTCCTGCGGCTGCTTCGAATGCATTTGCGGCATTGAGCCTATGTCTAACGGCTTTATCGTGGTCAACCGTGAATTCTCCGGTATGACTCCTGCCGGTATGACCTTCGGCGAACTGGCCAGCTGCACCGGCGGCGGTGTCCAGACTCCCGGTTATATGGGCCACGGCAGACACTTCATCTCCTCCAAGAAGTTCATCGCTGCAGAAGGCGGCATTGAGCGTATCGTATGGATGCCCAAGGAACTGAAGGACGATGTGGCAGAGCGTCTGAACAAGACTGCCAAGGAACTGTACGGCATTGAGAACTTTACCGATCTGGTGGCTGATGAGACCATCACCACCGATGGCGAAGAGCTGCTGGGTTGGCTGACAGAAAAGGGCCACCCGGTTCTGGGCATGGAGCCCCTGCTGTAATTCAGGATATAACAAAGGGGGCGGCGCAAGCCGCCCCCAGAAACCAATCAAGGAGCAACTACGATGAAAGTCCATATTGAGCGCTGCCCTTTTTGTGCTCACGCAGAATTTATCCAGGCACGGCAATATGCACCGGAAGCTTATGTTTCCGGTGAGGCTATTTTTGGCCAGCAGCTGAATCACACCATTTGCCGCAACTGCGGCAGTGTTGTGCGCAGCTATGTAGAAAACCCGGAAAATTTACTGAAAAAGAAGAATCGCAGAGCAAAGGATTAACAAGATGAAAGTAACTTTCCAAATTGAGGGCGCAAGCCCCGTTCAAGTTGAATGTAACGTAGGTGATAACCTGCTGGAGCTGGCCCGTCGGGCCAATGTGGCCATTGATGCCCCTTGCTCCGGCAACGGCTCTTGTGGCAAGTGCCGGGTAAAGCTTCTGGAAGGACAGCTGGAGACCATTCCTTCCCGGCATATCACAGACGAGGAATATAATGCCGGCTGGCGGCTCTCCTGCAACTGCAAGGTTGTGGGGGATTGCACCGTCTTCGTGCCGGATATTGCATCTGCTTACCAGTCCCGTATGAAGACCGCTGACTTGTCCTCTCCGGAGGAGGTGGCGATTTTCCAGAAGGTGCAAAAGGAGATCACAGATAGCGGTATTTCTATGAAAAACCGCTTTGTTTCCCTGCAGCTGACAATGGATGCCCCCTCGGAAGAGGACACAATGCCGGATATTGAACGGCTGGAGCGGGCCATTGTGGATGCGCTGGATGCGGAAAAAGTGAAAGTGCCGTACATCGTAATGGTAAAATTGGCATCTACCCTTCGGGAAAATGACTTTTCCGTTTGTGTCAAAGGTCAGCTGGATGGCGGTGTATTTACCTGTATGGACATCTGCGCCTATGAGGACACCTGCTTGGCAGGCTGCGCCATTGACATTGGCACGACTACGGTTTCTGCCGTGCTGGTGGACCTGACCGACGGCAAGATCCTGGCAAAGGGCTCTTCCGGTAACGGACAGATCCGCTACGGCGCGGATGTGATCAACCGGATCATCCAAAGCACCAAGCCCGGTGGCAAGAAGGCATTGCAGGATGCCATTGTCAAAGAGACCCTTGTGCCGGTGATGGCCAATTTGTGCAAGGCTGCCGATATCAGCGCCCGTAGCATTTTGCGCCTGACCATCGGCGCCAATACTACCATGAACCATCTTTTGGTGGGTGTGGATGCAGACCCGGTGCGTATGGACCCCTACATTCCCAGCTTTTTCGGCTGGGAAGGCCTTACTGCCGGAGATTTGAAGCTGCCTGCCAACCCCTTGGCCAGCGTAGTGATTGCTCCCAACATTGGCTCTTATGTAGGCGGTGATATTACTGCCGGCACATTGGCGACAATGATGTGGGACAAGGACGAAATGACCCTCTTTATTGACTTGGGTACCAACGGCGAGATCGTTTTCGGTAACCGGGACTTTTTGATGAGCTGCGCCTGCAGCGCCGGCCCTGCCTTTGAAGGCGGCGACATTTCCTGCGGTATGCGGGCAACCGACGGTGCTGTGGAAGCGGTGTCCATCGACAAAGAAACGATGGAGCCGACTCTGACTATCGTAGGCGACGAAGGCCAAAAGCCGGTGGGCATCTGCGGCAGTGGCATTATTGACATTATTTCCGAGCTGTTCCGCACCGGCATTATCAATGCCAGAGGCCTGTTCTCCCGGGAGGGTGCGCGGGTCAAGCGGGATCAGCACGGTATGGGCCGGTATGTGCTGGCTTTTGAAAATGAGACTGAGACCGGCAGGGAAGTGTCCATTAACGAGGTGGACATCGACAACTTTATCCGGGCCAAGGGCGCAATTTTCTCCGGCATTGACACACTGCTGCAAAGCGTGGATATGACCCCGGACTGCATAGAAAAGGTTTATGTGGCCGGTGGCATCGGCAGCGGCATCAATATGAAAAATGCCGTCAACATCGGTATGCTGCCGGATGTGGATCTTAGCAAGTATCACTATATTGGAAACTCCTCTCTTACCGGTGCATATGCTATGGTCATCAGTGACGAGGCAACAGAAAAGTGCCATGAGGTGGCGGCCAATATGACATATCTGGAGCTGTCCACATACCCTGGCTATATGGACAGTTTTGTCGCAGCCTGCTTCCTGCCCCACACAGATACCCGGCTGTTTCCCAACAGTTTTCAGGGATAGGAGTACATTATGCAAGTAGAAAACCATAAGGAAGAAGTGCCTTTTTCCTACTATGAAGAAAAATTCCGCGAGCTTGATCCCCAAAATGCTACAGAAAGATTGCCGGATGTGCAGTTTGACGGACAGATTTTCCGGGGAACATTACTGGGCAGGACCTATGACATTTCCCACCCGGAGTATACCATTACTGCGGTAGACGGCGGTCTGTTGCCGCCGCTGCCGGTGCAGACCTTTTTGCTGCGGTATTTGCTGGAAAGCAAGGCCGTTGCCTGGACAGGGCAGTGGAAGACTTTCCGGGAAATGCCCTGGGGAGAGATGTATATCAAGCCTTACACCGGTCGGGTGCTGACCCGAGCAGCCTTTACCTTTGGTACGCGCCTGGCTGCTTTTCAGGCGGCTTGCGAGAAAATGGGCGCGACTCCGGTCAGCCACGGCGACGCCGGTTATCAATTTGATTTTATCGGCGGCTTTTCCATGCAGATTTTGGTGTGGGAGGGCGATGAGGAATTTCCGCCCAATGCCCAGGTGCTGTATTCGGATAACTTTGCCCAGGGGTTTGCCCCGGAGGACAGAGTGGTGGCGGGAGATATTTTGATCTCTACGATTAAAGCAAATATGTAATTAAAAAAACAGTGGAAAAATAATTCTAGATATGATAGAATTCTGTTAGTCTACGAGAAAGGTCTGATAGGATGTACAAGATTAACGAGTTGTATGACCTGGAGCATTCTGTTGCAAAAGGATACCTGGAACAATTCACATATCCCTGGGAAGCACTGAAAGGCATTTCTGCGGAAATTCTTCGGTTAGGGGAGAATTTAGGTGAGGACTTTGAGGAAATCTCTCCCCAGGTCTGGGCGCACAAAAGCGCAAAGATTATGCCTTCTGCTTATATCGGCGCGCCTTGCATCATCGGCGCAAATACCGAGGTGCGCCACTGTGCCTTTATCCGGGGCAGTGCCCTCATCGGTGAAAACTGCGTGGTGGGCAACTCCACAGAACTGAAGAATGTAATTTTGTTCGACAATGTGCAGGTGCCTCACTACAATTATGTGGGCGACAGCATTTTAGGTTACAAGGCCCATATGGGCGCCGGCTCTATCACCTCCAATGTCAAAAGTGACAAATCTTTGGTGGTGATCCACGGCCAGCAGGATATTCCCACCGGCATCAAAAAGGTGGGCGCAATGCTGGGCGATTTTGTGGAAGTGGGCTGTAACAGTGTCCTCAATCCCGGCACTGTGATCGGAAGAAATTCCAATGTGTATCCCACCAGCTGTGTTCGGGGCTGCGTTCCGGAAAACAGCATTTATAAGAAAAACGATACCGTTGTTGCCAAGCGATAAGGAGACATTTTATGGGAAAATATTTTGGAACAGATGGTTTCCGCGGTGAAGCCAATGTGAATCTGACAGCAGACCATGCCTATCAGGTGGGTCGCTTTTTGGGTTGGTACTACACCCAGCTGAAAAAACAAGCCGGTGATGAGGAAAGCGCAAAAATCGTCATCGGTAAGGACACCCGCCGCTCCAGTTATATGTTTGAGTATGCACTGTCTGCCGGTATTACCGCTTCCGGTGCAGATGCCTATCTTCTGCACGTTACCACCACACCGTCCGTGGCCTATGTAACCAGACTGGACGATTTTGACTGCGGTGTGATGATCTCCGCCAGCCACAATCCCTTCTATGATAACGGCATCAAGCTGCTGAACGGCAGCGGTGAAAAGATGGAAGAGTCCGTTATTGAACTGGTGGAAGCTTATCTGGACGGCAAGCTGGAAGTTTTCGGCCAGGCTTATACAGAAATCCCCTTTGCCAAGCGGGATGCCATCGGCAGAACGGTGGACTACGCAGCCGGCAGAAACCGCTACATCGGCTATCTGATTTCTCTGGGTAAGTTCTCCTTTAAGGGCAAGAAGGTGGGCCTGGACTGCGCCAACGGCTCTACCTGGAACATTGCCAAGAGCGTCTTTGAAGCCTTGGGTGCCAAAACCTATGTCATCGGCGATGCCCCTGACGGCACCAATATCAATGATGGCGTCGGTTCTACCCACATTGAGAATTTGCAGAAGTTCGTTGTGGAAAACGGCCTGGATGTGGGCTTTGCCTACGACGGTGACGCAGACCGCTGTTTGTGCGTGGATGAAAAGGGCGATGTGGTCAATGGTGACCATATTCTGTATGTGCTGGGCAAGTATATGCGCGAGCGGGGCTCTCTGGACAACAATACGGTGGTTACCACTGTGATGTCCAATTTTGGTCTTTACAAAGCTTTCGACGCAGAGGGCATTGACTATGCCAAGACCAAAGTGGGCGACAAGTATGTTTACGAATATATGGTGCAAAACGGCTGCCGGTTAGGCGGCGAGCAAAGCGGCCATATCATTATCTCCAAATATGCCACCACCGGTGACGGCATTCTGACCAGCCTGAAGATGATGGAAGTGCTGATGGAGAAGAAGACCACGCTGTCTGCTCTTTGCAAGGGCCTGAAGATCTATCCCCAGGTGCTGAAAAATGTCCGGGTGCAGGATAAGCCTGCGGCCCAGAACGATCCTAAAGTGCAGGCGGCTGTGCAGGCGGTGGCGGACCGCTTGGGCAGCACCGGCAGAATCCTTGTCCGGGAGTCCGGCACTGAGCCGGTGATCCGGGTAATGGTGGAAGCACCTACCAAGGAAGAGTGCCAGCAGTGCGTGGACAGCGTTGTGGAGGTCATCTGCAACCAGGGTCACGCAAGAGTGTAAGCCATCAATTTCAGACGGTGCAACCGAAAGGCTGCACCGTCTTTTTTGCGCAAGTGGAGGAAAAGGGATTCTGCAGTTGCTTTTTATAGAGAAATATGGTAAAATAACTCTGATTATGGCCTAATTTTGGAAAGGAGGTGCCGCAAATGAAAAAATGGATATGGATGCTATGGATATGTATTGCGCTGTTTGCGGTGCTGCCTGGAAAAGCAGAGGCTGCAACTGCACCGCTGACAAAAGAACAGGACCTGATCAATGCGACAAGACGCAGCTATACAGCCAGTCAATACTCAGCATCCATGCGTTCCTTTGCCGGTTGGTGCGGCCGACTGACCAGCCATCAGCTTTATAATATCGGAATCAACGACACCGTGATCCTCAATGAAGGCAACGGCCAGTTTGATTATTATAAAGGCATGAAGCAGACTAGCTGTGGTTATTACATAAATGTTTACAGCGCAATGGATTACTCCCTGGAAGAGGCGCTTAATGCCCTTACCGATGAGGGAACCAAGGATGCCTATAATATTTTGGTAGGCTTTCAGTGGACAAACACAGAGGCCGGCAACCGGTATGGTCATTCTTGTATGATCAATGCCATTGTAGATGGCACGGTGTACTTCGTGGAGAGCTTCCATACTTCCATTGCCGGAGCAGAGGGCAATGTTGGCCGCTGTTCTATCAGCAGATTTGCAGAGCTGTATCGCGGCTGGACATATTTTGAAGGCATTATCCATTTTGGAACAGGTCAGTACGCGGATTGCTGTGAGAGCCATCCGACAAATTTGTATGTGCGTACGCGCTTTGACAGTATGCTTCGCACCCAGCCCTGCCTGCTGGGAGAAAATGGCTGCAACAAAATGCGTAGCCTGGCTTCCGGCGAGCTGTTGCTGGCCACCGGTGTTTACACAGATCCGGCCAGTGGGATGCTGTATTATCGCATTGACGACGGTGAGGGACAAGGCTATATTTCTGCCGGCGCGGTCAGCCCGGTGCAATATAACGATGGGAATTTGGCAACCGCCGAGGTCAAAACAGATGCCTATGTTAAGACCGGCAAGAGCCTTTCGGTCAGCGGCAAAGCCGTTGCCAACGGCGTTATGATCAATAGCGTCGAGCTGGTGCTTTTGGATCTCCGGGGAAATACGGTCCTGCAGGAGCAGTATCCGGTGGAAAAATACCGCTGTGATTTTTCAGGCTTGAATAAGAAATTAGCCAAGCAAAAGCTGGATACCGGTCTTTACCGGGTACAGGTTTACGCAAATGTCTCTTGCAAGCTGGCCAATAGTGTGCAGTTGGAAAGCGGTTATGCCCGTCAGTTGCTGCACGAAAGCAAGCTGTGCGTGGCCAAGCAGCCGGAAAAAGCGCCGGTAGCTTTGCAGTCGGCTGGAGAAAACGCGCAGAGGATTACAGACGGCTGGATCCTGAAAAAAGGCAAATGGTATTACCTCCGCCAGGGACAACCGGTGAGCGGTTGGATAGATGATCTGGGTGTGCGGTATTATCTGCAGGAAGATGGCGCGGTGACCACCGGCTGGGCCGAAATTGACGGTGCAAAATGGTATTTTTCTCCTACCGGTGCGCTATGCAGCGGTTGGCTGGCACTCAGTGACGGCACGGTGTATTTACAGGAAGCGGGCGGTCTTGCTATGGGCTGGCAAACCATTGACGGCTATAAGTATTTCTTTGAAAGCAATAACCGCTTGCTGACAGAAGGCTACAAAAAAGAAGGCGACATACGCTACAAGATTCGCTCCGACGGAAAGGCGATTCCTGCAAAATAAAAATGGCAAAACAAACACCTTGCATTGCAGGGTGTTTGTTTTATTTATGCAAGAAATTATGCATACGGTTTCAAATTTTGACGGAGGATGTTGCATAGAATTCTTGGGCAATTTTGCTGTGACTGATAAAGGAAAACCGGGAATAGGGCCAATTTATGGGAAATTTGTGCATTTTTTCCCTTTGCGACAGACGGTTTTTGTAGTAGTTTACAAAATATTTCCTATTGTAGAAAATATACGAATTTGGCAGAATAATTTGTTGACATTGCAAGTTTTATTGGTATATAATGTATAAGAAATCTTGTTTTCGGCGTGCAAACCGCCGACACTATCAGGAGGTAATATTATGTCCGCAACAAACTACAATCCTTATGAAAATGCCCAGGCGCAATTTGACAAAGTTGCTGCTATGCTGGGTCTGGATGAAGGTACCTGCCAGCTGCTGCGTCAGCCTCAGCAGGAAGTCCATTTCACCATCCCTGTAAAGATGGATGATGGCACTACCAAGATTTTCAAGGCTTTCCGCTTCCAGCACAGCACCGCTCGCGGTCCTGCAAAGGGCGGTATCCGTTTCCATCCCCACGAGACTGCTGACACTGTCCGCGCTCTGTCTATGTGGATGACCTGGAAGTGCGCTGTTGTGGACATTCCCCTCGGCGGCGGTAAGGGCGGCGTTATTTGCGATCCCCGTACCATGTCCCAGGGTGAGCAGGAGCGTCTGTGCCGCGGCTATATCCGCCATCTGTGGAAGGAACTGGGCAACACTGTTGACGTTCCCGCTCCCGATGTGATGACCAACGGCCAGCACATGATGTGGTTTATGGATGAGTACGAGACCATCACCGGTCAGCATGTTCCCGGTATGATCACCGGCAAGCCTGTTGGCCTGGGCGGTTCTTTGGGCCGTACCGAAGCTACCGGCTTTGGCGTGATCACCTGCCTGAACGAGGCTCTGAAGAAGATGGAGCTGCCCATCGAAAAGACCACTGCAAGCATTCAGGGCTTCGGTAATGTTGCTGAATACGCAGCCCGTAAGTACACCGCTCTGGGCGGTAAGCTGATCGCTGTTTCCTGCTGGAATGCTACCGATAAGGTTGCATACACCTTCCGTAAGCTCACCGGCTGCAATGCTGAAGAGCTGGCTTCCATCAAGGACTCCTTCGGCAGCATTGACAAGGAAAAGGCCATCGCACTGGGTTACGAAGTTCTGCCCGGCGATGCTTGGCTGAGCCAGGATGTTGACATTATCATTCCTGCTGCTCTGGAAAATCAGATCACTCCTGCTGTCTTCGGTAACATTTCCAAGACTGTTAAGGTTATCTGCGAAGCTGCAAACGGCCCCACCACTCCTGACTGTGATCCTCTGATTCAGGAGCGCGGCCTGATGCTGGTGCCTGACTTCCTGTGCAACGCCGGCGGTGTTACCTGCAGCTACTTTGAGCAGGTGCAGTGCAATATGAACTACTTCTGGACAAAGGAAGAAGTTCTGGAGAAGCTGGACAGCGCTATGACCAAGGCTTTCCTGGATGTTTACGAACTGGCCCAGGAGAAGAAGCTGTATATGCGTGATGCCGCTTACACCATCGCAATCAACCGTGTTGCCAACGCAGCAAAGGTCCGCGGCTGGGTGTAATTCCCTTTTGATACATAGAAATCCCGGAATGCTGATGCATTCCGGGATTTTTTGCTTATATAGCAGAATATGCACAGGCAGTTGTAAAGAGGCGGAAAATAGCAGGAAAAAGGACGGGCCGGGAAGAATAGGGTAGCAGTGGAGGTGAGGCATATGATTGCCGCCGTCTGGCTGATGCTCAGCGGACTGATGTATTCACTGCAGCTTTCCACAGGCTCTTTTCCGAGACCTTTAACAGCCCAGGAGGAGCAACACTACCTGGAGCGCTCCGCCAAAGGAGATCTGGATGCGCGAAATATACTGATCGAGCGAAACTTGCGCTTGGTTGCTCATATTATGAAAAAGTACTATGCCCAGACTTCGGACCAGGAGGACCTGATTTCCATTGGGACCATTGGTCTGATCAAGGGGATCACTACCTTTGATATGACCAAAGGGGCAAGGCTGGGGACTTATGCCGCCCGGTGCGTGGAAAATGAAATTTTAATGTACTTTCGCAGCCAGAAAAAATCCAGCCAGGATGTGTCCCTTTCGGATTATATAGAGACCGGCTCAGACGGCGCGGCACTGGCGCTGATGGATGTAGTCAGCGATGACGAGGACCTTTTGGAGCGGGTGAGTAACCGGGAGGCTTTGCGTAAGCTGTGCAGGGCGGTAGATACGGCACTGACAGCTCAGGAACGGCAAGTTGTGGTTGCCCGGTATGGCTTAGGTGGCGGCGCGCCTCTGCGGCAACGGGAGGTGGCCGCCCGGACGGGGATCAGCCGCAGCTATGTGTCCAGAATCGAGAAAAAGGCGCTGAAAAAGCTTCGCCAGGCGCTGGAAGGAGGACCCCAATAATCCCGGTTGTTGCTTTTTTTGCGCAGGTATAGTATAATCCTCTCAAGAAAAGAAAGAGGAGGGGCGTTTCGTGGTCGATATTCATACGCATATTTTGCCGCAGATGGATGACGGCAGTTCCGGTGTGGAAGAAACCATGCAGATGTTGCAGCAGCTTCATCAGCAGGGTGTAAAGACTGTTGTGGCAACGCCCCATTTTTACCCCCGGAAGGATAATCCCAAAGCGTTTCTGGCTCGCCGGGAAGCGGCTGTCGCGTTGCTGCCGGAGATGGATGAGAACTTCCCTGAAATTGTTTTGGGCGCAGAGGTTGGCTATTTTACCGGTATGAGCCGCAGCGAGGAGCTGGAAAAGCTGCAACTGGGACAAACGGGACTTTTACTGATTGAAATGCCTTTTGATAACTGGACAGATCGGATCGTTCAGGAAGTTTGCGATGTTTCTGCCCGTCGTGGACTGCAGCCGGTGATCGCCCATATAAACCGTTACCGTCACAGAGGACAACTGGGAAAGTATGGGCAAATCCTTTTGCGTGAAGGTGTTTTGTTTCAGTGTAATGCGGATGCTTTTGATAAATTCTTCAGCTGCAGCTGGACCACAAAGGCGCTCAAAAAAGGACAGATTCATTTTTTGGGATCAGATTGCCATAACTGTACCACCCGTCCACCCAAAATTGCTGTGGCAAAAAAGAAAATATTGCAAGTGGCAGGAGCTGCGGCTCTGGAGCAAATTGCCCGGACTGAGGCAGAGTATTTTAAATAAAAACTGACCTCCAACCTTTTGGTTGGAGGTCAGTTTTTATGCCTCAACTAAAAAACTTTCAATTTTCTCGTGAAGAGGGCATTGCGCGTTATAGGGGCAATTTTCCATAAGGCAATCTGTATGGGTCAGCTCGTTGCCGTCTGCTTCTACGCAGACGGTTCGGCTGCCGTCAATTTGCCGGCAGTAACCGTTTAAAAAGGCTTCCCGTTCCATCATTCACCCTCCAAAATGCAGTAACCCATAGGGTCAATGCGAAGCTGATCATATATAGTCTGCAGATTGTGTCCGGCCAGGACAGCGCCTGCAGGCACTTCCCAGGGTGTGTTGCTTTGGTTTACATAAAACCGAAGCGCCTTACCTGCAAGGCGGCGGCAAAAACCAATGCGCTGATCTCCGGCCTGGAAAAAGGCAATATCACCTTGCTGCAGGGCAGGGTGCGCTCTGCGCAGTTTTCCCAGGTGTTTATAGTGGGAGAGAAGTTCGTTGTCTTCTTGTCCCCAGGGGTAGGGACGGCGATTGAAGGGGTCTTTGCCGCCTTCCATACCGGCTTCATCGCCATAGTAAATGCTGGGACTGCCCGGCAATGCAAATTGCAGTGCAGTTGCCAAAATCAAACGGTTTTTCGCCAATTCCAGTTGCTCCGGGGATAGGCGTCGTGTCGCCAGCGCTTCCCGGCTGCCGTCAAAATCATCCACCAATGCTGTCAGAATGCGGGGGGTGTCGTGGGTGCCCAGCAGATTCATATTACAGAGGAGTACCTGCCGGGGATAATTTTCCACAATGGTCATAACCCGGTTTGCAAAGCCTATACCGGAATCAGCACCCCGCAGGAAATCCAGGATTGCTGTGCGGAAAGGATAGTTCATAACGCTGTCCAGGATGCCTTCGGTAAAGTAGCGGCAACGCTGGCCGTAGGAGACCTTGTTAGAGGCATCTTCCCATACCTCACCGATCAGCAGTGCATCGGGACGAAGCTGCCGCAGACGGGTCTTCAGGCGCTTCAGAAAGGCATGGGGCAGTTCGTCTGCCACATCCAGACGGAAGCCGTCAGCACCCAGCTTCAGCCAGTGGGCCAAAACCGAGTCCTCTGCTTCAATAATGTAGTCTATAAAGTTTTCATCCAGCTTATTCACCGTGGGAAGGGTGTCAAAACCCCACCAGGACTTATATTCCTTGGGATAGTTTTGGAACTGATACCAGCTGTAGTAAGGGGAGTCCGGGGTGCAGTAAGCACCGTTTCCACCGAAGGCTCTGTCTTTGTCAAAGTAGAGGCTGTTGGAGCCGGTATGGGAGAAAACACCGTCTAAAATCACCCGGATGCCATGGCTGTGAGCGGCATCGCACATAGCTTGGAAATCTTCCAGTGTGCCCAGCATCGGGTCAGGGGTTTTATAGTCGCCGGTGTCATAGCGGTGGCTGGAAAAGCTTTTGCTGATGGGATTCAGATACAAAACGGTTGCGCCCAGAGAGGCAATGTAGTCCATTTTCTCTGCGATGCCCTTGAAATTGCCACCGAAAAAGTCGTTGTTCAGCACCCGGCCCTGTTCGTCCGGCTGCCAAAAGACCTCTTCGTTCCAGTTTTGGTGCAGCACATAAGGCGTCAGTTTTCCACTCAGGTCGCACGCACCGGACTTGCAGAACCGGTCAGGAAACACCTGGTAAATGGTCGCGCCCAATGCCCACTGGGGTACAGACCAATCGGCAGGAATGCAGGAGATCTGCCACAGATCACCGTCTTCCATATTGGTATCATCGCCATACTTGAAAAGGCGGAAAGTGCCGGTGTTGCCGGTGATGGAAAAATAGTAGAAATACAGACCGGTTTGATCTATGGAAAAACTGGCTTTCCAGAGATCGTAAGGACCGTCCTGGGCTTCAAAAGCCATCTCTATGTCCCGAACCGGCGTACCGTTTTCTGCCAAAAGGCAGATTTTGACGGCAGTTGTGCCTACAGCGCAAGGAATCTGCACCCGGAGGGTGCAGATTTGCTCGGCGGTAACGCAGCCGAAAGGGCTTTTGTAATATTCTTTTTTGGAGTCAAAAAGAATTCGCATAAGTTTTGTTGTCCTATCTTATAGGGATGCACGCATTTTCTGGAATACATCCATATATTCTTTTGCCGGCTTGTCCCAGCTGAAATCCTGCACCATACAGGTATGCTGCAGTGCCTGGAAAGCGGACTTTTGATATTGATACAAGTTCAGCGCACGCAGCAGCGCACCGTAGAAATCGTCGCCGTTGTAGCTTTCAAAGGTGAAGCCCAAACCGCCCTGGCCATTTTCATCTGACGGGGGAACGGTGTCCTTCAGACCGCCGGTGGAATGGACAACGGGAATGGTGCCGTAGCGCATGGCGTTCATTTGGCTCAAACCGCAAGGCTCGGACTTGGAGGGCATCAGGTAGATGTCACCGCCGGCATAGATCCGGGAGGCAAGACCCAGATTAAAGGTGATCTTGGCAGCAACCCGGTCCGGGTACTCCTCTGCCAGCTCTGTAAAGAACTTTTCAAAATCCGCTTCACCGGTGCCCAAAATGACCATTTGGCAATCCCGCTCTCTTAAGAGCCGCCGTGCAACATAGCGCAGCAGGTCCAGACCCTTGTGGCCCACCAGTCGGGTAACCATCACCAAAAGGGGTGTGTCCGGCTTCTGGGGCAGGCCCACTTCCTTTTGCAGTGCTGCTTTACAAGCGGCTTTGCCGACGGAGAAGGTTTCCGCATTATAGTGCGCGGGCAGGGCCGGGTCGGTTTCCGGGTTAAAGGTGTTGATATCGATGCCGTTGGTAATGCCGGTCAGCTTCCAGGAGGCATAGGCTAAAATCTCATTCATACCGTGGGCATGGTAGGGAAACAGCAGCTGCCGGGCATAGGTCTTGGAAACGGTGGAGACCATATGGGCGGTTTCAATGGCAGCCTTCATCACATTGACCGCACCGTCCATATCCAGACAGGCCCGGTAGTTTTCCGGCAGCGCCAGCACATCGTCAAAGAAATAGCTGTCGGCCCAGCCCTGATACTCCACATTGTGGATGGTAAACAGTGTCTTGGTGCCGGGGAAATAGGGGTGGTACTGGGCGGCCAGGTAGGTAGGTACCAGAGCCGTCTGCCAGTCGTTACACTGGATCACATCGGGGATGAAATCGACGGCCATCATTGTTTCCAAGCAAGCCTTGGAGAAATAAGCAAACCGCTCACCGTCATCGCCGTGGCCGTAAATAGCACCGTCCCGGTCACCGAAATAGTACAGATTGTCCACAAAATAGACCTGCACCCCGTCGGTCCGGTTTTTCAGTTTCAGAATGCCCAAATACTGCTGTCGCCAGCCAAGAGAGATTGTCAGGCTGGTCACAAACTGGACATCATATGCGGGATTTTCCCGAATTTTCTTATAGTAAGGCAAAACAAGGACTACCTGGTTGCCCTCCATACGGGCCAGGGCGGCAGGCAGTGCTTCCATAACATCCCCAAGTCCGCCGGACTTGATATAGGGTGCACCTTCGGAAGCGAAAATTGCGATTTTCATACAACGTCTCCTCTTTGGACGATTACGGGATTATTGGCGGTGCCAATGAGCTTGGCGCCCGGACGGACAACAACATCCTTGTCCAGAATGACATACTGCAGTAAACTGCCTTCTCCGATCACGGTGTCGTTCATAACTACACAGTTTTCCACCTGGGCATCGGGGCAGATGGTAACATTGCGAAACAGGATGCTGTTTTTTGCATTGCCTTCCAGCATACAGCCGTCTGCAACAGAGCAATTTTCAATGCGGCAATCCTCGCCATAGTAGGTGGGGACGCGGTCACGCACCTTGGTGTAAACCGGGTGGCTGCCGCCAAACAGTGCCTGCCGGACTTCCTTGTTGATCAAGGAAAGGCTGTTGGTGAAATATTCTTCCACAGACTCGTTAAACATTGCCAGGCCGTCAAAGGAATAGGCATTGACGGTAGCGGCGCCCTTTTGCCACATACCCAGCACCAGATCCCGGTCCATATGATAAAGGTTATGAGCGATATGCTCGTTGACCTGCTGGATCAGCCACTTTTTGTTCAAAACAAAGATATCCATAGAAGCTTCGTAATCTTCTGCGGCGGCATAGTCCACGGTCATATCCAGAATGTCACCGTTGCTATCCAGCTTCAAGGCCAGGTCGATGATCTTATTGCCATTGGCGATGCCTTTTTTGGTAACGACAGTGATATCCTTGCCGCTGTCAATATGGGAGGCCAGGACCTTTGTCAGGTCGATATTACTCAAAATGGCGGAGTCGATCATAATGATGTACTCGTCTTCCGGACCGAACTTCAAAAAGGACATAGCAGCGGAGAGAGATTCCAGCTTGCCCCGATAATCGGAGGTTTTGGAGGAGGAGTAGGGAGTCAGGTATTCCAGACCGCCTTCTTCCATTTCAAGACCCCATTCTTCGCCGGAGCCTACATGGTTCATCAGGGACTGGTAGCTATGCCGGGTGACAATACCGATGCGGTGGATACCGGCGCAGGAGAGGTTGGAAAGGGCGAAGTCCACCTGGCGATAACGGCCACCGAAGGGCATACTTGCCATGGTGCGCTTTTCCGTCAAATTACGCAGAACGCCATCGTTGGCGAAAATAATACCGGTTACATGCATAATTCTTTCCTCCTTACATCATTTCACCGGGCAGCAGCACGGTGTTTGCCTGCAAAACAGTGTCCTTGCCGGTGACGCTGATCTTCTTTTCTTCGTCGGCGGTATAAGTGCCGCCAACCACAGCACCACGGCAGACCTTGCTGTTTTCACCAAGAATTGCGTGGCGGACAATGGCGCCGGGCTCGATCACAACACCGGGCATAACCACACTGTCTTCCACCAGGGCATCTTCACCGATGATACAGCCGGTGGAGATGATGCTGTGACGGACAGTGCCGTAAACGCTGGAGCCTTCTGCGATAAAGCAGTTGACGGTGGTTGCGTTTTCATCAATATAAGAAGAGGGCAGAGCGTTGTTGCGGGCGAAGACCTTGGTATTTTCATCGCCCCGGATGTTAAATTCCGGATTTTTGCCCAGCAGCTCCATATTGGCTTCCCACAAAGAGAGAATCGTTCCCACATCTTTCCAGTAGCCGTTGAAGGTGAAAGCCATCAGCTTGTGGCCTGCGTTGAGCAGATTGGGAATGATGTTCTTACCGAAATCGTTGGAGGAGTTGGGGTCTTCCTCATCGGCAATCAGGAATTCCCGCAGCACCGGCCAGTTGAACACATAAATACCCATAGAGGCATTGGTGGACTTGGGCTGGGCAGGCTTTTCCTCAAATTCATAAATAGAGCCGTCGGGATTGGTGTTCAAAATACCGAAACGGCTGGCCTCGGACAGAGGCACATCCCGGACAGCAATGGTGCAGGCTGCGCCGCTGCGGGCATGGAAGTCTACCATTTCAGCGTAGTCCATGGTGTAGATATGGTCGCCGGAAAGGACCACCACATAATCCGGGTTATAACGCTCGATGAAAGCAATGTTCTGATAGATAGCATTGGCAGTGCCTTTATACCAGCCACTCTTTTTGTCGTTACGCTCATAGGGGGGCAACACCTGGGCGCAGCAGTGGGATTTGTTCAGACCCCAGGGCTGGCCGTTGCCAATGTACTCGTTCAGTTCCAGCGGCTGATACTGGGTCAGAATGCCAACGGTATCAATGCCGGAGTTGACGCAGTTGGACAAGGGAAAATCGATAATGCGGTACTTTCCGCCAAAGGGGACGGCAGGCTTGGCGGTGTTCTCCGTCAAAACCTTCAGTCGGCTGCCCTGGCCACCGGCCAGCAGCATAGCAATACAACGCTTTTTCTGAAAATACATAGTTACAGCTCCTTATGTATGAATTTCATATTTCTCCATATATAGCATATCATAAATTTTCTTGGAAGGAAAGATATATTTTAACCAAAAATAAAGTGTTTTTTTGGTACTTTTGCTAAAGTGCAGAAAAAAGACTGAATTTTTGATTTCCGGCAAGTTGACAAGTGACTTAATTGGGAATAAAATAAACATATTCCGTTAGCGTATATTAAAAAGGGGGGAAAACCATGGACGCTGGCAGTAGTGGCAATATACCGGGCCGAAGTAGACGGCGTCTGTGGAGACGCTTCTGATAGGGACGGTGTTTGCCTCATTTATAGTAAAATGAGGAGGAAACACAATGAACGAAATCTATGAGACCATAGAAGAAAAAATTGCGGATCTCCTTGAAAAAAGACAGTACACTGCACTGCGTGGTATCCTGCAGGAAATGAACCCTGCCGATATTGCCCAGGTGCTGTCCGGCTTTGAGGAGGAGCAGATCCCACTGCTTTTCCGGCTGTTGCCGAAGGAATTGGCAGCGGAAAGCTTTGTGGAAATGGAACCGGAGGAGCAGGAACTGCTGATCCAAAGCTTCTCCGACCGGGAATTGAAGCAGATCGTGGACGAGCTGTTCGTGGACGATGCGGCGGACCTGGTAGAGGAAATGCCTGCCAATGTGGTAAAGCGTATTTTGCGCCAGGCAACACCTGCTATGCGTACCTCCATCAATCAGATCCTGCAATACCCGGAAAATTCCGCCGGCTCTATTATGACCACGGAATATGTGTCCCTGCGGACAGATATGACCGTGGAGGAGAGTATTCAGCGGATTCGCAAGCAAGGCGTAGACAAGGAAACCATCTACACCTGCTATGTGACCAAAAGCAGGACACTTGTGGGTTTGGTTACCGTCAAGGATTTGCTGCTTTGCGCAGATGACGAAACCAAAATCGGAGATATCATGGAAGAAAATGTGATCTCCGTGGAAACCCAGACGGACCAGGAAGAAGTGGCCCGTATGATGTCCAAGTATAATTTCATTGCACTGCCGGTGGTGGACAAGGAAAACCGTATGGTCGGTATTGTTACCTTCGACGATGCCATGGATGTTATGGAAGACGAGACCACCGAGGATATCGAAATCATGGGTGGTATGCTTCCCTCGGAAAAAACCTATTTAAGAAGCTCTGCCTTTGAACTGTTTAAAAACAGAATCCCCTGGTTACTGCTTCTGATGCTGTCTGCAACCTTCACCGGAATGATCATCTCTGCCTTTGAAGGGGCACTGGCGGCCCAGGCGGCACTGATCGCCTTTATCCCTATGCTGATGGGTACCGGTGGTAACTCCGGCTCCCAGTCCTCCGTTACGGTGATTCGCGCACTGAGCCTGGATGAGATGCATCTGGATGATCTGCCCATTGTTATTTGGAAAGAAATTCGCACGGCTGTGCTTTGCGGCCTGGCTCTGGCGGCTGCTTGCTTCCTGAAAATCTGGCTGGTGGACAAGCTGCTGTTGGGTAACGAAGATATTACACTGCTGGTGGATGCAGTGGTGTGCCTTGCGTTGTTTGCAACCGTTGTGGTGGCAAAGCTGGTGGGCGCGGTGCTGCCGTTGGGGGCAAAGGCTTTGGGCCTGGACCCGGCGGTTATGGCCAGTCCCTTTATCACATCCATTGTTGATGCGCTGTCGCTTTTGCTGTATTTCCTGTTTGCCCGTATGCTTTTGGGCGTGTAAACATAATAAAAATCCCGGCAAATCCATTTGGATTTGCCGGGATTTATTGGATTATTCAGCAGTGAAATTATCGAAGTAGCCCTGGATATAGACAATGGGTGTACCCTTGTCACCGGAGCCGGAGGTCAGATCGCACAGAGAGCCGATCAAGTCGGTAAGACGGCGGGGGGTAGTGCCTTGGGCAGCCATATTGCCCACCAGGCTGGAGCCGTCCTTTTCGGAAATCTTGGTCTTAATGGCATTGCGCAGTTCCTCACCGGACAGATCGGCGAAGTCATTGTCAGCCATATACTTCAGCTTCAGCTCGTTGGGAGTGCCCTCCAAACCGGCGGTGTAAGCGGGGGAGACCACCGGGTCAGCCAGCTCCCAAATCTTGCCCACGGGGTCTTTGAATGCGCCGTCGCCGTAGACCATTACTTCCACATGCTTGCCGGTAGCCTTCAAAAGCTTTGCCTGGATGTCTTCTACCAGGTCCTGGCAATCTCTGGGGAACAGCTTGATCTTATCCTCGGTGGACTTGTTGGAACCCAACAGACCGTATTTTTCGTTGTAACCGCTGCCGTTGATGGGGGCGGACATAATCTCGTCCATACCGAACACCTTTTCTGCGCCGGCGGCCTTCAGCAGACGCTTGGTGCGCTGACGGGTGTGAATGTCACAGTTGAGAACATTTTTGGTATAGGGGAGGATGGCCCGGGGATCGTTGGCAAAGACAAACTGCACATCTGCACCTTCACTGCGGATCAGCTCTTCATAAAAGGCTACATAATCGATACCGGTGAAGGGGTGCTTTTCATAGCCGAACAGGTGACGGTATTGATTCAGGTCCAGCACATCCCGGTAGGGGTCTACATTCTTCTCGTCCAGCTTGTCAGGGTTAATGAGATTGTTGCCTACCTCGTCACCGGGGTAGCTGAGCATCATAACCACCTTCTTGCAGCCTCTGGCGATGCCGCGCAGGCAGATGGAGAAACGGTTACGGCTCAAAATGGGGAAGATAACACCCACGGTCTCGCCGCCAAACTTGGTGCGCACATCCTGGGCGATATCGTCGACAGTTACATAGTTGCCTTGCACACGGGCCACGATGGACTCAGTCATAGCCACCACATCCCGATCCCGAACGGAAAGCTCACCGTTGGAAGCGGCCTGCATTACGCAGTCCACAACGATTTGGGCAAGGTCATCATTTTCACGAACAATGGGAGCCCGGAGACCCATAGAAACAGTACCTAACATCCGGCTCATATCAATTCACTCCTAGTGTAAGTTTATGTTGCAGCGCTGCTGCAAGAATTACCGCACATATTATAATACAAAAAATATCGGTTGTAAAATAAAAAATGCAGACTTTTTTACAAAAATTTTGTTATTTTCCCAGTTCCAGGGTTCTTTGGTAGGCGGCCATAACCGCATCCATTGCGCCGGCCCGGAAACCGCTCTCCTCCATAGCCATAACACCGGCAATGGTGGTGCCGCCGGGAGAGCACACTGCGTCCTTCAGCTGGCCGGGATGGATACCGGTCTTAAGCAGCATAGTGGCAGTGCCTGCCAGGGTTTGGGCGGCGTAGGCAAGTGCTTTATCTCTGGGTAGACCGCAGGCAACCGCACCGTCTGCCAATGCTTCTACAAACAGACACACAAAAGCAGGGCCGCAGCCGGAAAGGGCGCTGCCTGCGTCGATCAGTTTTTCCGGAAGGGGATCGACCAGACCGGCAAAACGCATATTTTCCCGGAAAGCAGAGATTTCCTCGGCCTTGACATTTTCGCTGCAATCAAACAGGATCACACCGCCGCCGACGCTGGCGGGAATGTTGGGCATAATCCGGATCACCGGATAATCACTCTTTGCCATACGGCGGATGTCTGCGATAGACAGACCGGCTGCCATAGACACCAGCACAAACCGGTCCTGCCGGCTTGCCAGTACCGGGGCGATGTCAGAGAGCATCGATTCCATCACCTGGGGCTTGACACCCAGGAAAATGTAATAGCAGTTTTGGGCCAGGGTTTTTACATCGGTGCTGGTGCAGCCAATCTCCTTTGCCAGGGCGGCAGCTTTTTCCGCGCACTGGTCAGCCAGTGTGATGTGTTTAGCGTCCATAGCCTGGGCGGCAGCACGGACAAGGGCGCTACCCATATTGCCGGTGCCGATAAAACCAAAGGTAGGATTCATAATTTCACCTTCTTATCGAATTTGTCCGTTTCCACGGATCACATACTTATAACAGCAAATCTCCTCCAGACCCATGGGACCACGGGCGTGGAGCTTTTGGGTGGAAATGCCGATCTCACAGCCAAGGCCAAACTCGCCGCCATCGGTAAAGCGGGTAGAGCAGTTATGATACACCGCCGCGCTGTCGATCACACGGGTGAACAGGTCGGCAGTTTGGACATTTTCGGTGACAATGCACTCACTGTGGCCGGTGGAATGGGCCGCAATATGACCCATGGCCTGCTGGGCATCTTCCACCACACCCACTGCCAGGATATAATCCAGAAATTCGGTGTCAAAGTCCTGTTCTCCTGCGGCTGTGCCGGGGATGATGGCAGCGGCGGCCTTATCCAGGCGCAGCTGCACCGGATTTTCTTTCCGGTCGGCAACCAACCGCTTTTGCAGCATAGGAAGGAAGGTTTTGGCAATATCCTGATGCACCAGGCATACCTCTGCAGCATTGCAAACAGAGGGACGGCTGGTTTTTGCATTTTCCACAATGTTCAGCGCTTTTTCAAAATCCGCATCTTTATCCACATAAATGTGGCAGATACCGGTGCCGGTCTGAATACAAGGTACTTTTGCCCCTTCGGTACAAGCTTTGATCAGGCCTGCGCCGCCCCGGGGGATCAGCAGGTCCACATAGCCAACGGCTTCCATCAGATCGGTGGCGCTTTGCCGGGAGGTATCCTGCACCAGCTGTACCAGTTGCGGCTGCAGACCGGCTTTTTCCAGGCCCTTTTGCAAAGCAGTCACAATGGCATTGGCAGATTGAAAGGCATCCCGACCACTGCGCAGAACCACGGCAGAGCCGGCTTTAATGGCCAGTGCGGCGGCATCAGAGGTAACATTGGGACGGCTCTCGTAAATAATGGCAAGCACGCCCATTGCCACACCCACCTGACAAATCTCAATGCCATTGGGACGGGTGATCTTACTGCGCACTGCGCCCACCGGGTCCGGCAGGTCTACCACCTGGCGGATGCCTTCGGCCATTGCGGCAATTCTTGCCTCGGTCAATGCAAGACGGTCCAGCATCGATTGGGACAAGTGGTCCTTTGCCACGGACATATCCTGGGCGTTGGCTTCCAGAATTGCCGGGGTGTATTCTATCAAGGCATCTGCCATAAAGGTCAGCGCTTTGTTTTTGAGAGCTGTGTCCACAGCGGCAAGGCTGGGGGCGGCAGCTTTTGCGGCAACCAAAATTTCCTGGGTGGTCATTATTTTTCGCCCCTTCCCACAAATTTTGTACCGATGGACTTGCCGTCCAGCAAGGCATACAGTCGCTCCGGGTCTTCTCCGTTGGTGATGACCATATCGATACCGGCACTGGTGGCGATCTGAGCGGCTTTCAGCTTGGTGGCCATACCGCCGCTTCCCAGGGAAGATCCTGCGCCGCCGGCCAGGGAAATAATTTCCGGAGTAATCTCCTCCACCACCGGGATCAAGGTGGCGTCGGGATTCTTGTGGGGGTCTTCTGTGTAAAGACCGTCAATGTCAGAAAGTAACACCAAAAGATCTGCACCTACCAGCTTGGCAACGATGGCGGAAAGACTGTCGTTTTCGCCAATGGTGGTGTGAATGCCGATTTCGTCGATAGCGACGGCATCGTTTTCGTTGACAATGGGCAGTACGCCCCAGCTAAGCAGCTGCTCCAATGCATCGTGGACATGGCAGCTGCGGCCACTGTCCTGAATGTCGTCAGCGGTGAGCAGAATCTGGGCAACCGTATGGTTATATTCTGCAAACAGCTTATCGTATGTATACATCAGTTCGCACTGACCCACTGCGGCTGCGGCCTGCTTGCCGGGCATATCCTCGGGCCGGCCTTTCAGACCCAGCTTGCCTACACCCATACCGATAGCGCCGGAGGAGACCAAAACCACCTCACAGCCTGCATTTTTCAGGTCACTGAGGACTTTGCACAGCAGCTCCACACGGCGGATATTCAGCCGACCACCGGCGTGAGCCAGCGTGGAAGTTCCCACTTTCACAACGATACGCATACGCGCACCCTCTTTCTATACAAACATACTGTAATTCTACACCAAATAGCGCTGGGAATCAACAAAAAAATGCCAAATGCTTCAAGGCATTTGGCATTTTTATTTATCTGCGTTTCCAGGCGCTTCTGGAGAAAAGCACCAAAATAGGGAAGATCTCCAAACGACCTGCCAGCATATCCAGAATCAGCACGAACTTGGAAAAGTCGCTGTAGCCGCTAAAATTGCACATAGGACCTACCTGCTCCAGACCGGGACCAATATTATTGAAACAAGCGAGGACGGCAGAAAGGTTTGTGCCGATGGAGAAATTGTCCAGGCTGATCAGCAGATAGCTGACGATGACCACGATGATGTAGGCGGCAAGGTAGGCATTGGTGTTCGAAAGAATCCGTTCGTCTACCACTTGGTTGTTGTTGCGGACGACCTGCACTTTCCGGGGATTCAGTACCTGCCGGATATTTCTGCGCAGGCTTTTGAAAAGCAACAGCACCCGGGAGCATTTCAGACCGCCGCCGGTAGAGCCGGCGCAAGCACCTACCACCATCAGCATCATGATCAACCCCTTGGATAAACCGGGCCACAAATCGAAATCTGTGGTGCTATAGCCGGTGGTGGTGATGATAGAGCTTACCTGGAAAAAAGCGTGGCGGGCAGTTTCCGCGCCGGTTTTGTACATATGGTGCACATTGAAACCGATGGCAATGACGCAAAGCAGAATAATGCCCAAATACAGCCGCAGTTCTTCGTCCTTGAAAACACCCCGGATATGGCCCAAAAGCAGCAGATAGTAGCAGCTGAAGTTGATGCCGAACAGAAGCATAAATACAGCGGTTACCGTTTGGATGTAAGGACTAAAGGAGGCCAAAGAGTCGTTTCTGACACCAAAGCCGCCGGTGCCGGCTGTGCCGAAGGCAGTACAGAGGGCATCCAACCAGTTCATTCCACCGCAAAGGAGGAATATGGTATTGATAATCGTCAAGGCAATGTAAATTAAATACAAAATCAGCGCGGTCTGGCGCATTTTAGGCACAAGCTTGCCCACATTGGGACCGGGGCTTTCTGCCCGGAGCAGGTGCATGGTAAAGCCGCTGTTTTTACCGCCGGGGGAGATGGCCAGCAAGAACACCAGCACACCCATACCGCCCAGCCAGTGGCTGAAGCTGCGCCAGTACAGAAGACCTTTGGAAAGACCCTCCACATCGGAAAGAATAGAAGCACCGGTGGTGGTAAAACCGGAGACCATTTCAAAAAATGCGTCCATAAAGTGGGGGATTTCTCCGGAAAACCAGAAGGGCAGGCAGCCTAAAAGACTAAGTGCCATCCAGCCGAGACCCACACAAACCAAGCCTTCCGTTGCACCGAAGATGTGGCCCGCTTTGCGGCAGGACATCAGCAAAATGCCGCCGAGGAGCACCATAATGGCCAGAGTATATAAAAAGCTTGCTGCGGCAACGGTTTCTCCGTAACAGACGCTGATGAGAAGGGCCGGCAGTATAAACACTGCCTCAACGGCGATAATCAGACCGATAAATCGCCCCATCATTTTGTAGTTCATACAGTTATACCCTTATGCAAAAATGTCATTGATACTTTTTAGGATGCCGCGGCCGGAGGTAACGGCCACGATGGTATCGCCTTCGGTAAATACGCTGTCACCGTTGGGGATCTGGGTGTCGGCACCGTGGGTGATAATACCGATCAGCACATTGGGCCGCAGCTTCAAAGATTTCAGGGGAACACCGCAGTGTTTTGTGGTGGCATCCACCGTAAATTCCACCGCTTCTACCTGACCGTCAGCAATGGTGTGGACACTGATGGCAGCGCCGGTTTGATTTTGCATTGCCCGGACATATCGGACGATAATATTACTGGACAGCTCCTTGGGACAGATCACGCTGCCTATCGGCAGGGACTCGGAAAGGAAACCTTCGCCCCGACTGATCTTGGTGATGATCTGGGGAACATTTTTGGTGTTTGCGTAAAGGGAGGTGATGGCATTGGTTTCGTCCACACCGGTCAGACTGCACAGAGCATCCACATCGTTGATGCCTTGGCTGTCCAGCAGATTTTGGCTGCTGCAATCTCCGTGCAAAATGGAAGTATTCGGCAGAAGCGCAGCCAGTTCTGCACACCGGGCGGGATTGCGGTCAATCAGGCTGACCTGAATACCGTCTTTTTCCAGCAGCTTTGCCAGGTAGAAGCTGACACGGCCGCCGCCGCAGATCAGCATTTTCCGGACCCGACGGGTGATAATGCCCAGATTCTTTAGCAGCTCGCCCAAAATGGCGGTGGGGGCGGTAACAAATATCCGGTCACCGGTCTGCAATACAAAATCACCACTGGGGGCAACAGCTGCGCCCTGGCGCAAAACAGCGCAAACCAGCACCTTACACTTTACCACACCGGGCATATCCTTCAGTGCAACACCGGACAGTTTGCTTTTTTCGTCAATTCGCAGTTCCACGATTTCTGCCCGGCCTTTGGCAAAGGCATCCCGGCGCAAAAAGCCCGGGTATTGCAGCAACCGCCGAATTTCTTCCGCTGCCCGCTTTTCCGGATTGATGGTCAGCGAAAGGGGGAAGACCTCCGGCATCGTCATAACCTGCTCGGCATATTCCGGGTTGCGGATCCGGGCGATGGTGTGCAGATTGGAGTTGATGCCGTGGGCGGTCATACAGCAAAGCAGATTGACCTCATCCGCGTTGGTGGCGGCAATGACCAAATCTGCCTTTTCCACACCGGCCTGCAGCAAAATATCCTTGGAAGCGCAGTTTCCGCAAATGGACATGGCGTCAAACTGTTCCACCGCTTCCTCCAGCACAAGACTGTTCATATCAATGAGCGTAACAGAGTGTTCTTCTGCTACCAATTGTCTGGCAAGGGTCAAACCAACCTTGCCGACACCGGCGACAATAATTTCCATAATGTGCCTCCTAGAAAAATATGCATCTATTATAACAAAGCATATGAAAAATTGCAATACAGGCAAAAACCCGGAGGGTTTCCTCCGGGTTTTACGGTTTATGTTAAGGTTGCGGCCATAACGGCCTTGATAGTGTGCATACGGTTTTCTGCTTCGTCAAAGACGATGGATTGCTCGCTTTCAAAGACCTGGTCGGTTACCTCCATACAGTCAATGCCAAACTTTTCAAAGACCTCCTTGCCGGTTTCGGTGTTCAGGTCGTGAAAAGCAGGCAAACAGTGCATAAACCGGCACTGGGGGCCTGCAATGTCCATCAATGCTTTGGTAACCCGGTAGGGGGTCAAATCCCCAATTCTTTCTTTCCAGACAGATTCCGGCTCACCCATAGACACCCAAACATCGGTGTAGATCACATGGGCGTTCTTTACAGCGGTTGCCGGGTCGGTATGGAATTCCAGCACTGCGCCGGTTTCCTTGGCGATCTGCTGACACTGGGCGATGAGGGCCTTGTCCGGGAAATACTTTTCCGGGGCGCAGGCTACAAAATGCATACCCATTTTGGCGCAGCCGACCATCAGAGAGTTGCCCATATTAAACCGGGCATCCCCCATATACACTAACTTTTTGCCCTCTAAAGTGCCGAAATGCTCCCGAATTGTAAGGAAATCTGCCAAAATCTGGGTGGGATGGAATTCGTTGGTCAAACCGTTCCACACCGGCACACCGGCATATTTAGCCAAGGTCTCCACGATCTCCTGACCGAAGCCCCGGTACTCAATACCATCGTACATACGGCCCAAAACCCGGGCGGTGTCTGCGATGGATTCTTTTTTGCCCATTTGGGAGCTCTTGGGGTCCAGATAGGTACTGTGCATACCCAGGTCTGCCGCAGCTACCTCAAAGGCACAACGGGTGCGGGTGCTGGTCTTTTCAAACACAAGGGCGATGGACTTGCCTTCGCACAGCCGGTGGGGGATACCGGCCTTTTTCTTTGCCTTCAGCTCCGCTGCCAAATTCAGCAGGCCGTCAATTTCTGCAGGTGTAAAATCCAACAGCTTCAAAAAGCTTCTGTTTTTCAGTTCCATAACAAAATCCTCACTTACAGGCCGTTTTGATTACTTCCACTGCTTGTGTCAGCAGGTCCATAGGAATATTCAGCGGGGGCAGCAGCCGTACCTTATCCTTGGCGGTCAGGCACAAAACACCTTGCTGCCGACAGGCGGCTACAACCTCTTTGGCTTCCTTTTTAGTCTTGATGCCGATCATAAGGCCCTTGCCGGTAACGGATTCAATACCCTCGGCATTTTCCAGAGCGTTGAAAATGTAGTCGCTCTTTTGCTGCACCTGGGCCAAAAATGTATCGTCCAGCCGGGAAAGAATGCTCAACGCACCTGCACAGCAAACCGGGTTGCCCCCGAAGGTGGAGCCGTGATCGCCAAAGGACAGCATACTTTGCATCTTCTCACTGACCATTGTTGCGCCAATGGGCAGACCACCGCCTAAGCCCTTGGCGGTGGAAACAATATCCGGGTGGATACCGTAGTGCATATATGCATACAGCGCGCCGGTGCGACCGTTGCCGGTCTGCACTTCGTCGATCATCAGCGGGATGTCCTTTTCTTCACACAGAGCGGCGGCCGCTTTCACAAATTCCGGTGCCAGCGGCACAACACCGCCTTCGCCCTGGACACATTCCAGCATAATGCCGGCAACACAGTTTTCTTCCACAAGCTTATAGAGTCCGGCAATATCACCGGCTTTTGCGTGGACAAAGCCCGGCGTCAGCGGCTGAAACAGCTTGTGAAACTGCTCCTGGCCGGTGGCGGCCAAGGTGGTCAGCGTTCTGCCGTGGAAGCTGTTTTCCAAAGTGATAATGGTGCTGTACTGGGCGCCCTTTTTCTCCTGGGAGTACTTCCGGGCGTATTTAATGGCGCATTCGTTGGCCTCGGCACCGGAGTTGGAGAAGAACACCTTCTTCATACCGGTTTTCTGGCAAAGGAGCTGGGCGAGGCGTGCGCAAGGCTCAGTGTAGTACAGATTGGAGGTGTGCTGGACTTTTTCAAGCTGCTGGGTAACGGCTTTTACCCATTGCTCGTCACCGCTGCCGAAGGCAGTAACGCCAATGCCGGTGCCCATATCGATATATTGCTTGCCCTCTGCGTCTGTCAGCAAGGTGCCTTTGCCGGAAACGATGGCAACCGGGAAACGGTTGTATGTACCGGCTACATATTCTTTATCCAGGGAAATGATGTCCATAGTATAACTTCCTTTATTTGGTTACCATTGTACCGGCACCTTCGTCGGTCAGCAGCTCCATCAAAATGGAGTGGGGGATACGACCGTCCATAATGACCACATTCTTGACGCCGTGTTCCCTCCCGAGTCTGACTCCGCACCCACACTTGCACAGAAAAAGGCCAATTCTCTCCGTCTGAAAGGTGAACTTATGCAGGAAATTGAAAACAAAACCTTTGTTCCTTCCTCCG
>JAGBVD010000202.1 GCA_017630495.1 Oscillospiraceae bacterium | reverse complement strand
GCTTGGCTTTTTCCACCGCCTTTTTCAAGGCTTCGCCCTTATCGTAAGCGTACTTTTCCGCCAGCACCTGGCTGTAGTACGGTGACAAGGGGGATGCCGGCAGGCTGGAAGCTCGGGCAAAGCCCCGGTAGAAGCTGTCGGCGATGTCCTCTCTGTCCACCGCCAGGGGCAGGGCCGCGCGAATGGCATCGTTGGAGAACACCTTGCTTTTCATATTCACCGAAAGGAACAGGAAAATATTGTTTTCACAGTCCCACAATTCGTAGTCACAGCGGTAATCTGCGTATTTGTCAGAGCCCGGGTCTGCATACACCAGGCTTAGGTCTTCAAATTCGAAGGTATCCCGGATCTGGGTGGCAGAGGTGGCCTTGACCAGGCTGATAGCCGGGGTGTCCACCGCCAATTTGGCGCTGCACCACCAGTTTTCGTTTTTGCGCAGCACTGCCGCATCGGCAGAGGTGTCCAGCACATAAGGGCCTGTTCCCAAAGGCTGCTTGGACTTGACCTGGCTTTTCTTGACAATGGGAATGTCCAATAGCAGCGGCAGGTTTTCATAGGGTGTGCTCAAAGTAATCACAAAAGCACCGTCGCTGACAGACATCTTCTTGATATGGGCAAAGCGGCCGCCGTAAAAATCGCTCTTTTTGGCGGCATTGTAGGTTTCCAATACATCCTGGGCCGTCAGGGTCGTGCCGTCGGAGAACTTGGCCTCCTCCAGATAGAAGGTGTACTTTTTCATATCCTTGGACACGGTGAATTTCTTGCACAGGATCGGCTCAATGTTGTAATCTCTGTCCACATAAAAAAGGCTTTGGTAGATCAAAGAAAACAGCGCCCGGTTGGTAAAATCCGTGCAGGAAATGGGATTCATCGTCACATTGGGATAATAGGTCAGGGTCAGCTTTTCCTGACCGGGGCCCTGGGGACGGGTGTAGATCGGGCCGGTGTAGTCCTCGTCGTAGCTTAAGCCGTCGCCGGTGGGAACATAAGCTTTGTCAGAATTGCTGCAGCCGGCAAACAGGCCCAATATGAGCAAAAGACAAAGCGCGATTGCAAATATCCGTTTCATTTTGTTCCCCCTTTACACACAATGATCGCGCCCAACGAGCCGCGGTTTTGTCCCACCACCCGGTGAGACCAGAATCTGTCCGGCTGGCAGGCAGTGCAGGCATCGGAAATGGCAATGTCCCTTACCCCCGCCCGCTGCAAAGCCAGCGCGTTGACAGCTTTTAGGTTTACATAATATTTTTGTTCTCTTTTTTCAATAAAGGCCTCGGCCGCTTTTCCAAACTGCTCCAGCACCGCCTCCGGCACATCCTTATCCGTTTGGAAGCAGCATTGGCCGATGTTCGGGCCGATGGCCGCCCGGATATCCCCCGGTTTGCAGCCAAAAGCATTTTCCATCGCCGCCACCGCTTTTCCGGCAATATCCGCCACCGTTCCCCGCCAGCCTGCGTGGACCGCGCCTACCGCGCCGGTAACCGGGTCTTCCAGCAAAATCGGTGTGCAGTCCGCGGTAAAAGCCGCCAATGCCACACCGGGGGTGTTGGTGATCAGGCCGTCGCAGTCCTCCAAATCCGGCAAAAACAGGCCTGCGCCCCGATGCGCCGCACCCACCACCTTGACAATGTCTGTGTGGGTCTGCTTTGTCAGCACCAGGTCTTCCGGCAAAAAGCCGATAGCCTCTCCCAAAATCCTATAATTGGCAAGGACATTCTCCGGGTCGTCGCCCCGACGGGTGCCTAAATTCAAGGATGCCAGATGTCCCACACTGACACCGCCGTAGCGGGTGGTGAAACAGTGGGGCGCGGTTAAATTGTCTGCTTGTAAATATTCCAGTCTGCCGATTTTGACAGTTTGTATCTTACTCATTGTTTTTACAGCACTTTTTGTATTTCTTGCCACTGCCGCAGGG
>JAGBVD010000201.1 GCA_017630495.1 Oscillospiraceae bacterium | reverse complement strand
TGTTCTCACCGTTCATATCGGTGTTGGAGGAGCAGTGCATGGAAGCCATGCCACTCAGGGGCAGGTAGTAGTTCATCATGGAGAACATACCCTTCTTCATCTCGCCGCCGTACCAGGTGTTCAGGATGACCTGCTCTCTGGAGGTCAGGTTGAACAGAACTGCGGTCTCGGAGTTCAGGCCCAGCTCCTTGTAGTTTTCCACCTTTGCCTTGGAAGCATTGTAAACAACGAAGTCAGGCTCGAAGTTTTTAAGTTCTTCCTCGGTGGGGGTGATGAACATATTCTTAACAAAGTGTGCCTGCCATGCCACTTCCATCACAAAGCGGATTGCCATACGGCTGTCCTTGTTGGTGCCGCAGAACAGGTCCATTACGTACAGCTTCTTGCCGGACAGCTCCTTCATAGCCAGTTCCTTGCAAGCAGTCCAAGCTTCCTGGGAAGCAGGCTTGTTATCGTTACTAAACTCGGGGGAGGTCCACCAAACGGTGTCCTTGGAGGTCTCGTCCATCACGATGAACTTGTCCTTGGGGGAGCGGCCGGTGTAGATACCGGTCATCACATTGACAGCGCCCAGTTCGGTGAGCTGGCCCTTTTCAAAGCCTTCCAGAGTAGGATCCATTTCAGCCTGAAACAGCTCCTCGTAGGAGGGGTTGTGGACGATCTCAGTAGTACCGGTAATGCCGTACTTTGTCAAATCGATTTTTGCCATAATACATTCCTCTTTCCTTATAAAATTCAAGGATTACTGCGTGTTTGCAATATCCATAGTTTGCAATGTTATCATACCTTAAAAACGGCGGAAAATCAATATATATTTCTGCAACTTTTCTTGCAGTAGACTGAAATCGTATAATTTTCTTTGATTTTTCCGTAACTTTTCTTGCATATTGTTCCTAGGTATGGTATGATATGCTTGTAAGAATTGGGTTTCATTGGAATACCGGTGAAACATTCTCTTTTGGAGGTATATATATGAGCAAGAAAATTCAGTTTGTAGAAACGGTGCTCCGGGACGCCAACCAGTCTCTGATCGCCACCCGTTTGCCCTACGAAAAGTTCGAGCCGATTCTGGAAACCATCGATAAGGCCGGCTTTTATGCCGCAGAATGTTGGGGCGGCGCCACCTTTGATGTGTGCCTGCGCTATCTGAACGAAGATCCCTGGGAGCGACTGCGCAAGATCCGGGCGAAAATGCCCAACACCAAGCTGCAGATGCTGCTGCGTGGTCAGAATGTGCTGGGTTACTCCCACTATCCGGACGATTTCGTCAAGCTGTTCGTGGCAAAGGCTGTGGAAAACGGCATCGACATCATCCGCATCTTTGACGCGCTGAACGACGTCAAGAATATGAAGGTGGCTATGGAAGCTGCCATCAAGGCCGGCGCGCTGGCCTCCGGTACCATTTCCTACACCACCTCTCCCGTCCACACTCTGGACAACTACGTGAAGATGGTCAAGGAATTGAAGGAAATGGGTGCTTCCACCATTTGTATCAAGGATATGGCCGGCATCATCGGACCCCAGGAGGTTTACGATCTGGTGTCCGCCATCAAGGACGCTGTGGATCTGCCTGTGGACCTGCACACCCACTGCACCACCGGTCTGGCTTACCCTGTTTACCTGAAGGCCGCAGAAGCCGGCGTGGACATTCTGGACACCGCCATTTCTCCCTTCTCCGGCGGCACTTCCCAGCCTGCTACCGAAACTATGGCTTACGCACTGCGTCAGCTGGGTTATGAGATCGACCTGGACGATAAGTGCCTGAGCGAGATGGCTACCTATTTCAAGACCGTCCGTGAGGACTTCATTGCCGACGGCACTTTGATGCCCAAGGCTCTGGCTACCGATACCCAGTGTCTGACCTACCAGATCCCCGGCGGTATGCTCAGTAACCTACTCAGCCAGCTCAAGCAGATGAACGCTTTGGACCGGCTGGAAGAAGTACTGGTGGAGACCCCCAAGGTCCGTAAGGATATGGGTTATCCTCCCCTGGT
>JAGBVD010000012.1 GCA_017630495.1 Oscillospiraceae bacterium | reverse complement strand
TGCAAAAAGCCGGTATCCCTTTGCAGCCGCTGCGGCGGTATGATCCCCAGCCCCGACGAGGTGCTGGAGGCGATCCGCAAGGCCCAGAAAGGAGCGTGCTGAAATGGCTGAATTCAGAAAACCCAAGTCTTTGGCAGATGTACCTCTGCATTACTGCCCCGGCTGTCCCCACGGTATTATCCACAGACTGGTGGCCGAGGTAATGGACGAGCTGGGCATCGAAGGCAAGACCATCGGTGTTGCTCCCGTTGGCTGCGCGGTTATGGCTTATGACTACTTTACCTGCGATATGATCGAGGCCCCCCACGGCAGAGCCCCTGCGGTTGCCACCGGCATCAAGCGCTGCCGTCCGGAAAATGTGGTGTTTACTTATCAGGGCGACGGTGACCTGGCCTCCATCGGTATGGCAGAAACCGTACACAGCGCTGCCAGAAACGAGAACATTACCGTGATCTTCGTCAACAATGCCATTTACGGTATGACCGGCGGCCAGATGGCACCCACCAGTCTGCCCGGTCAGGTGACCCAGACCTCTCCCTATGGCCGTGATGTCAACCACTGCGGCTGGCCCATCAAGGTCTGCGAGATGCTGTCCACCCTGGAAGGTCCCGAGTACATCGCCCGTGTGGCAGTAAACAATGTGAAAAATGTCAATAGCGCCAAGAAGGCGATCAAGAAGGCATTCCAAAACCAGATCGACGGCAAGGGCTTTAGCCTGATCGAAGTGGTCTCCGCCTGTCCCACCAACTGGGGTATGACCCCCCAGAAGGCCCTGGAGTGGGTGGAAAGCGATATGCTGCCTTACTATCCCATCGGCGTTTACAAGGACCGCACCGCTGCAAAGGAGGAAAAGGAATGAAGACTACACAAATCCTCATTGCCGGTTTTGGCGGCCAGGGCATTTTGTTTGCCGGTAAGTTCTTGGCCTACAAGGGCCTGATGGAAGACCTGCAGGTCTCCTGGCTGCCCTCTTACGGCCCGGAAATGCGCGGCGGCACTGCCAACTGTAATGTGATTTTGTCCGACACCCCGGTGGGAAGCCCCATCATCACCACACCCGATGTGCTGATCGCTATGAACCTTCCCTCCTTGCAGAAGTATGTGGACACCGTTGCTCCCGGCGGACAGATCTATGTAGACGCCTCTCTGATCGATGCCAAGGTAGAGCGCACCGATGTGCAGGTGTTCTACATTCCGGCCACCCAGATGGCAAAGGATGCAGAAATTGCCAGCCTTGCCAATATGATCATCGTGGGCCATCTGCTGCAGAACAACCCCGAATTGAGCTTCCACGGCACAGATGCCGTTGTTTCCAAGCTGGTCCCTCCCAAGAAAGAAGCTTTGATCGCGCTGAATATGAAAGCTTTGAGCCTGGGCAAGGAATACAATCAATAACAAACGGAGGAAAATATTATGAATGCTATGACTGAAATGGTAAACTATCGGCATGAGAAGGTCCTTTTCATCAACAATGAGAAGGCCGGCCTGAAGGCCATCATCGCTGTCCACAACACCAACCTGGGTCCCGCCATCGGCGGTTGCCGGTTGTTCCCCTACGCTTCCTACGACGATGCGCTGTTCGATGTTCTGCGTTTGAGCCGCGGTATGTCCCACAAGAACGCAGTTGCCGGCCTGCCCCACGGCGGCGGCAAGGGCGTTATCATTGCTGACCCCTCCCAGAAGACCGAGGCTATGTTCGAGGCTTTTGGTGAAGCTGTCAACAATCTGGGCGGCGACTACATCACCGCAGAGGATGTGAACACCACCTGCGACGACGCTCTGGTAATGCTGCGCAAGACCAACCACATCTGCGGTCTGCCCCAGAACAGCGGCGACCCCTCTCCCTTCACCGCCCGCGGTGTATGGCAGGGCATCAAGGCTACCGCAAAGGTAGCTCTGGGCACCGACTCTCTGGAAGGCCTGACCATTGCTGTCCAGGGCCTGGGCAAGGTCGGTTACGATCTGTGCCGGATGCTCCACGAAAGCGGTGCAAAGCTGATCATCGCCAACCGCTCCAACAAGGCTATGGCTGAGAAGGCTGTAGAGGAGTTTGGCGCTGTGATCGTTCCCACCGAACAGATCTATGCTCA
>JAGBVD010000200.1 GCA_017630495.1 Oscillospiraceae bacterium | reverse complement strand
CGACATTCTGGAAAAAGCAGACGACTTTGATACCGCGTTGCAGAAGCTTATCTGTGATACCTTTACAAATCACCAGAGGATCATCTTCAATGGCAACGGATACTCCCAGCAGTGGCAGGATGAAGCCGCTCGTCGCGGCTTGAGTAACCTCCCTTCAACTGCAAAAGCGCTGCCGGCATACATTGCCAAGAAGAATATTGACCTGGTTACACGCCACGGAATTTTTACAGAATCCGAGTTCCGTGCAAGATACGAAATCCATCTGGAATCCTACAACAAACTGATCCGCATTGAAGCCAGAACGATGGTGGATATGATTATGCACCAGATTCTTCCGGCAGCTATCGGTTATTCATCCGAACTGGCCGAGAGCGTTAACAGAAAACGCGCATCATCCGGCATTACCGCTGTTGTGGAGAGTTCCCTCGTTGAGAGGATTTCCAGGTGCTGTGACGACCTCTATGCCAAGAGTGAAAAACTATATACAGATCTGAAAGCTGTTCCTGCCGAAAACAAGTGCGCAGCCGACTATTACTGTGATGTAATTGTTCCTCAAATGGAAGCTGTCAGAAAGAATGCAGATCTTTTGGAAAAGCTCACGGCAAAAAATCACTGGCCATATCCTACATATTCCGAAATGCTTTATTACTGATAAAAACGCCTCCGGTCGTTCCGGAGGCGTTTTATTACTTCATTTACCGGTTGATCCAAATCCGCCAGCAGCACGCTGCGTATCATTAAGTTCCTCGACCTGGGTAAAGCCTGGTGTAATCACCGGTGTAATTACAAGTTGCGCAATTCGCTCCCCATTGGAGATCGTCTGCGTCTGTTGCCCGTGGTTATGCAACACCACAATAAACTCTCCCCTATAGTCACTGTCAATGACACCCACTTTATTGGCAGGAGCAATATCACGCTTGCAAGCCAGTCCACTGCGTGCATAGATCAGTCCTGCATACCCTTTCGGAATCTCCATTGCAAGTCCGGTAGGAACAAACACAGACTTGCCAGGCTCGATTTGAATGTCTTCTTCAATACACGCATACAAATCTGCACCGGCGGCATCTTCCGATCCGTAAGTGGGAAGCTTTGCATTGGGCCGCAAGCATTTTACACGAATTTTTTCCACGAAAAAATCCTCCTCATATGTTAATTGTTTTTTGCTAAAACTTTTTCAATCATCTTGTGAAGCAACGCTGTATATGCTTCCGGGTCTTCCAAAAAGCTAACACCGTGACCTGCGCCATCTACTAAAAGCAGCTGCTTATCACCGGCGCACACTGCATACCCTTCCTCTGTCATCCAGCACGGAACGAAATCGTCATCCTTTCCATGGACCATTAAAATAGGTAATTTGTTTTTTAACAGAGACTTTCGGGAATCCTTCTGATTTAATGAGAAACCGGCAATCAGACGAGCAAACAAATTAGTTGCCCAAATTGCTATCCCGGCAGGCAAATGGGTAACGCTTTTGAAAACGCAACCAAGAATGTCCTTCGGTGAGGTAAATCCACAATCTGCAATAATTCCGCCCACATTTTTCGGCAGGTCTTCATCAGCTAAATACATAACTGTAGATGCACCCATAGAAAGACCACTTAACAGAATCGGATATTTGCCAAGCTGCTCATTGTGGTAGTTGATCCAGCAAAGAAAATCCTTACATTCTTTGACACCGAAGGTAATAAATCTACCCTGGCTTTTTCCGTGGCTGCGTTGGTCAGGAATCAGAATATTAAATCCCATTTCATAATAGAAAGGATACGCTACACCAAAATCCAGAAGCGGTGTACTGCGATACCCATGGGCAAATAAAATCGTGCCTACCGGATTTTTATTTTCGATCCAGCGAGCACGAAGCTTAAGTCCGTCATCACTGGTAATATAGACATCCTTTTGATTATGATCTTGAAGCCACTGTTCTGCGTCTTTCATACAATCATAATACTTTGCATAGGAAGTTCTTTTAATTTCCTCTTCCACCAACCAGGGAAGTTCTTTTCTTCTGGCACAGGCATTCCAGAAAACATACGCGCCAAGTGCCAGTATTAGAAGGAATATGACTCCAAACCCAAGGAGAACAAACTTCATACATTACTCCTTATTGCCTAATTTCTCAAAGAATCGGAATGACAACGGCCAAACAGCACCGGCAACAATAACAATCAGGAAATACCGGGCGGCTCTGCCAACAGCTTCACCGAAAACAAAATTCAGCGGTGTTTTCAAGCCACTCTTAACTGCCAGCACCAGTACAAGTCCAATCAGCACCTTCAGGACCTGGGCCCACCAAACAGCCTTTGTAGAAAAATGATTCCACTTTTCGTCTACAATATACACAACAATCAAGCCGAGTAATGCACCAAGCAAAGTATAAGCATTTTTATAACCGGATTCTAAATTATGGATATCGATATCTTCTGGGAATTTATAGAATTCAACAAAGCACAAAAAACCCACTGCAAGCACAGTCATAACACACAGCATTGCCGGAATTCCCTTGCGGGTATTTCCAAGAAAAATCGGCTTGAGTACAAAAATTAACACGATCGCCATTGCCGCAGCGACAAGCACATCCAACGGGGTGTGTACACCGATGTACATTCTGGACAGCGGAACAAGCACAGCTATGCAGAGGCAAGTAATACGGACAGCCTTGTTCTTTTCGGTATATGCAATTGCGCCAAATGTACCAACAGCATTCTGGGAATGGCCACTGGGGAAGCTGTAACCGGAGGCCGCTTCTCTTGCCTGCTCCAAGATGGTGAAATTCTCATCCAACACCCAGGGGCGAGGGATGCGAAACCACAGCTTCATAAACTGATTGGCAAGTGTTCCGAGAAATCCAACACCCAAAACATAATAACCCTTATATTTATCAATACACCAAAATACGATCAATGCAATGACCAAAAACGCCGTTTCCTCGCCCAGCTTTGTGATTAAAAGCATAAACTCATTAAGAACAGGAACACGAATCTTTTCTAACAAATACAAAAAATCCACAAGCATTCTCCTTTCTGATTTTAATTATACACCTGCAAATATAAATTGTAAAGTTTTCCAAAACAGTTTACCTATTCTCTTGTAAAAATTTTGATTCCGATTATAATTACAATAATGGGTTATGCTAATGAAAATTCAAAGGAGAAAATTATGCCATATTATATGCCTTATTACTATGGATTTGATTGGACATATCTGGTGTTGGTGCTTCCCTGCATTATTTTATCCCTCTGGGCCAGCAGCCGTATCAACAGCACTTTTAAGCGCTATAGTACGCAATACTCCAGCAGAGGTATTACCGGAGCGGAAGCTGCGAAACGTGTACTGCAGAATAATGGCGTCTATAATGTACAAATTCAAAGAACAGCAGGCAACTTAACCGATCATTATGACCCCAAAGCCAACGTGATCAGACTTTCTGACAGTGTCTATGACAGCACCTCCACAGCAGCAATCGGCGTTGCCTGCCACGAGGCCGGACACGCTGTGCAGTACGCTGAAAACTATGCGCCAATTAAATTAAGATCGGCGATCATTCCCATCACGAATTTCGGTTCAAAACTTGCCATGCCTCTGATCCTGCTTGGATTGCTGCTTACCTCTTTGGGCGCATTTTCCTATACCATCGTTTATATCGGCATCGGTTGTTTTGCACTATCTCTTGTATTCCAGCTTGTTACTTTGCCCGTTGAGTTTAACGCAAGTCGCAGGGCAATGGAATCCATCCAAGAAGGCGGAATTTTAACAGCGCAAGAACAACAAGGCGCAAGGAAAACCCTTTCTGCGGCAGCAATGACTTATGTAGCCGCAACTGCCGTTTCTCTTGCACAGCTGATTCGCCTGCTCAGTCTTTTTGGCGGCAGACGAAGAAGAAATTAAATATCAGATTAACACCGCCAAATCTTGACAATTTTGGCGGTGTTGTTTATACTATTCTGGTATGAAAAATATGAAAAGTAGGAAGGAAGGGATTGTGTGGCAGGAGGAAAGCATATCCTGGGAAAAGGAAATGGGCGGCGTGTTTTTGGGACAGCAAAAGTTGGTGACAGAGGTCAAATTGTTATTCCCAAAGAAGCACGGGAAATGTTTCACATCCAACCGGGAGACACATTACTGATTTTGGGAGAAAAAGAAACCGGCTTAATGATTTCCAGACCGGAAGTTCTCAGTGATATTGCCAATCAAATCTTTGACACCGTTAGAAAAGAGGATAAATAATGCTTAAGTTACAAGAGTTTTATCAAGAAATGGGTGTATCCCCGGCTGTTTATGAATACGGCGAAAAGGTATGCGAGAAACTTAAAAAGCGATTTGCAGAAATTGACCAAATCGCCGAGTATAATCAGGCAAAAGTATTAAACGCAATGCAGAAAAATCGGGTTTCTGCCGCCTGCTTTGCAGCAACTACCGGATATGGTTACGATGATGTGGGCCGTGACAATCTCGAAAAGGTATATGCAGATGTATTTCATACGGAAGCTGCCCTTGTTCGCCCACAGATTACCTGCGGCACACACGCGTTGACCGTTGCCTTGTCCGCAAATTTGTTGCCCGGTGACGAACTGCTGTCCCCCGTCGGATTGCCTTATGACACTTTGCAGGAAGTCATTGGTATCCGGGAAAGTCCTTGTTCTTTGAAAGAATACGGTGTTTCCTATCGACAAGTCGATTTGCTGGCGGATGGCAAGTTTGATTATGAAGGCATCCGCAAAGCAATTAATGAAAAAACGCGCCTGGTTACCATTCAGCGTTCCAAAGGTTATGCAACCCGTCCCACCTTCTCCGTAACGCAGATTGGCGAACTGATCGCATTTATCAAGGACATCAAACCCGATGTGGTTTGTATGGTCGACAACTGCTATGGTGAGTTCGTGGAAACCATTGAGCCTTCCGATGTGGGAGCAGATATGGTTGTCGGCTCGTTGATCAAGAATCCCGGTGGTGGCCTTGCTCCCATTGGCGGCTATATCTGCGGTACAGCTGAATGTGTCAACCGTTGTGCTTATCGTCTTTCCGCACCGGGACTCGGTCAGGAAGTCGGCGCCAATCTCGGTTTGATGCCTGCCCTGTATCAAGGCTTCTTCCTCGCTCCCACCGTTGTAGCCAGTGCTGAAAAGGGCGCGATCTTTGCAGCGAATCTCTATCAGCCCCTTGGTTTCAAATGTGTGCCGGACGCAGAAGAAAGTCGGCACGATATTATCCAGGCAATTGAACTGAAGAGTGAAGAAGGTATGATTGCCTTCTGCGGTGGAATTCAAGCTGCAGCACCGGTAGATTCCTTCGCAACACCGCTACCCTGGGAAATGCCCGGTTACAGCGATAAGGTCATTATGGCTGCCGGCGCATTTGTGCAAGGCTCTTCCATTGAGCTTTCTGCAGACGGTCCCATCCGTCCTCCCTACGCAGTTTATTTCCAGGGTGGCCTTACCTGGCCCCATGCAAAATTGGGCATTCTTATGAGTTTACAAAAGATGATCGATGCGAATCTTATTACACTATAAAGGAGAAATATTATGAATTGGTTTTGGTTTGCAATTATTGCACTGCTGTGCTGGTCCGGCTCGGACTTCTTTTCTAAAATCGGTTGCCGGGATAAGGACAATTACAGCCAGTTCAAAATGGTTATGGCCGTTGGTCTTGTAATGGGTGTTCATGCACTGATTGAAATCATCGGCGGCGTTAAGATCAGCTGGCAAGTCATTTTGACTTATCTGCCTGTTTCCTTGTTGTACATTGGTTCCATGGCGCTGGGCTATGTGGGGCTGCGTTATATTGAATTATCAATTTCTTCCCCCATCTGCAATGCCTCCGGCGCGCTGGTGGCAATTATGAGCCTGATTATGGGCAGTGCTGAAATGGATCATCCTCTGCAATATGTAGCCGTAGGACTGGCCTGCGTCGGTGTCATCGCCCTTGGTGTTGTGGAAGCCACCGAAGATAATGAGCTGCGCGCTGCTCGTCAGCAGGCTTCCAATTACAAATATTCCAAGTCCTGGTTGGCTTTGGCACTGCCTATTGCTTACTGTCTTCTGGATGCCGCCGGTACTTTTGCCGATGCAATCGTTTTGGAAACCCTGAATGAAGACTCTGCAAATGTTGCTTATGAACTTACATTCTTTGCTGCCGGTGTTTGCTGCTATGTTTACACTGTTTTGATTAAAAAGCAGCCGTTGATTGCAAAGGTCGAACGTCCCAAATATATCGGTGCGCTGTTCGAAACAGCCGGTCAATTTGCTTACATATATGCCCTTGCTGACAGCGAGCATGTTGCAATGTCTGCACCGATTATTTCCTCCTATTGTGTGGCATCCGTTCTTTGGAGCCGCATCTTCCTGAAGGAAAAGCTCAGCTGGAAGCATTACGCTGCTATTACTGTAACAGTTGCAGGCATCATTATTATGGGCGTCTTCGATATGTAAACAACTAGCCCCCGACGAAAATTCGTCGGGGGCTTTCATCATCTTTTTCGCAGTTTTCTGAAAACTTCCATTGGCAGGTACATTATAATCAGCACTGCAGCAATCAGCACCGGGAAACCATACAAATGATTGCCCCATAGCTGCTCAAACAGATATAGCGGATTGCCTGCGTCTGCGTGCATAAGGAACATAAAGTTGGTGTCCAACAACAAATTGATCCCATAGATAGGAATTGCCATTGCAACCAAAAACAGCATATATTTTGGTAACTGTCTTAATTGGGGTGCCAATTCACCGGACATTCCCAACACAATCGGGTACATTGCAAGAAGAATATGTACGGTAAAACTATGCAAATGCATAAAATTGCCAAAGGGCAGGCTTGTCCAGCTCGGGAAAATAAGTGCCGCAATTGCGCCGGGAATACCGACCGTATACAAATAGCCACTCAAGGTTTTTGACGGCCACCAGGCATGGACAGATATCAAAATGATATTCAGGCTACACAAATGGAGAGGAAGATACGAAGCAGTAAAGCGGCCTCCGATAATGAGCATCACATCCTTAAAGATCTCATCAGCGATCAGCAAAAAGGATACAGTTTTTCTCCAAATATTTCTGCCCTTGTCTTTCAGCTTTCGATACCAAAAACAGTTTATAACTGTTACAGCAACAAAAAGCGCAAGCCAAATAAAATGGATCAACGAAAAGTGGGAAAACCCAACCCCAGAGGGAATTGTTTCGGTAGTATCCAGAAAATACTGCATGCAAATTACCTCAGTTCCGAAAAGCGGTCACAAAGAGCGAGCTTTTCTTCTTTCTTTAATTTCTTTAACGCGAATTCCCTGCGCAGCGCAGCGCTGTGATCAGCGCAATTTTCAATATAACGCAAGATCAGCGGGCCGCGGCCACGGGTATATTTTGCGCCTTTGCCGGCGTTGTGTGCTGCAAGACGACGCTCCAAATTGTCGGTAATTCCCGTATATAGTGTACCGTCCTTACATTCCAGAATGTAAAGTACCCAGGATTTTTCCATATCACTTTTTGCCTTTTTCTTTTAGCAGACCAAGCTTAATATCCCAAAGCTTCTTGGACAAGTCCACATAATAGGTATGAGGGTTGTCGAAGCGCTTAACCTCATCCCACAAGGTATCCACCTGCTCAAGGCAATAGGCGCGTACTGTCTGCAGATCCGGGCACTCGTAAACGAGTTCGCCGTTCAGGAAAATCGGCACCATCAATTCTTTAGCGGTGAAGTCATAAACATTCTTGGTTTTCCAGGTTGCATCCGGATCAAAGATCTCCATTTCACCACTGTCGTCCACAGTTTCATCGTAAACGCACAGATAGTCAGCAATTGCCTTTCCGGTATCATTACCAAAGAATCGGTAAAGCTTTTTAAAGTGCGGGTTTGTAATCTTACCGGTATTTTCAGAGATCTTAATTTTGGGGACAATCTCCCCTTCCGGAGTTTCCACAGCAGCCAGCTTATACACACCGCCAAAGACCGGCTCGCTTTTGGCTGTGATTAACCGCTCACCTACGCCAAACATATCGATCTGGGCGCCCTGACGCAGAAGGCCCTGAATGATATACTCATCCAGAGAATTGGATGCGGAGATCTGACACTCCGTCCATCCGGCATCATCCAGCATCTTTCTTGCCTGCCTTGACAAATATGCAATGTCACCGGAATCCAATCGGATGCCACACTTTGTGATGCCCATAGGCTTAAGCACCTCATTAAAGGCTCGGATTGCATTGGGCACACCGGATTTGAGCGTATTATAAGTATCTACAAGCAAAGTAGCATTGTTGGGGTACATTTGACAGTAGGATTTGAATGCATCCAATTCATTGTCAAACATTTGCACCCAGGCGTGAGCCATTGTACCACCGGCATACACACCAAACATCTGATCAGAGATCGTGCAGGCAGTGCCATTGCAACCGCCAATATAAGCCGCTCTGGCGCCTAAAATAGCAGCATCTGCACCCTGGGCTCTCCGGGAGCCAAACTCCAGTACAGTTCTGCCTGCGGCAGCGCGAACAATACGGTTTGCCTTTGTAGCAATCAAACTCTGATGGTTAATTGACAACAAAACAAATGTCTCAATCAGCTGTGCTTCAATAGCAGGAGCACGAATGGTCATAATCGGTTCCTTCGGGAAAATAGGTGTTCCCTCCGGCACGGCCCAAATATCGCCGGTGAAACGGAAGTTGGAAAGGTACTCCAGGAAGTCCTCAGAGAAGAGCTTGCGGCCACGCAAATACGCAATATCCTCCGGATCAAAATGCAAATCCCGGATGTACTGAACAATCTGCTCCAAACCGGCAGCAATCGCGAAACCGCCGCCGTCCGGACACTGCCGGAAGAAAACATCAAAATAACAAATACGGTCTTTATACCCTTGCTCGAAGTAGCCGTTACCCATGGTCAGTTCATAAAAATCACAAAGCATTGTTAAATTCAATTCACTTTTTGCCATAGAAGACACCCCTTTCTTTATTTGTTGATATTATAAGTCCTTTGTCCAAAAATAGCAACCTTTTATTGACAAATCAAAAAAATATGACTATATTGATTTTAATAATAAATCGGAGGGTTAAAAATGGAAATTTCTATTGGTATGAAAGGACAAGTCTGCTCTTATGTAGAACGGGAGGACACCGCTGCAGAGGTCGGTTCCGGCAGTCTGTTGGTGTATGCAACACCTTGTATGGTTGCTCTGATGGAAGGTGCTGCCTGTGAGGCGATTGCCTCCGCTTTGGCCGAAGAAAAGACATCTGTTGGCACTGCCTTGGACATCTCTCATCTGGCCGCGACACCGGTTGGTATGGAGGTTCGTGCGGAAGCAGAGGTCATAGCAGTAGACGGCAATATGATCACATTTGCTGTAGCCGCATTTGATGAATCCGGCAAAATCGGTGAAGGCACGCATAAGAGAGCCGTCATCACAACTCAAAAATTTCTCGACAAAACATACGCAAAATTATAATCACAGAAAGAAGATGTTTTTATGGTAAAAATCGCTGCATTCTTGAAGCGAAAGGACATTGTTTTCTCTGGAAAACGCTATGGAATTGATGCTCTTGGCGCAATGGCGCAAGGTCTGTTTTGTACATTGTTGGTTGGCACGATCCTAAACACCATTGGTCAGCAGTTCAATATTGGTTTCTTAAATGCCATCATAGCAACTATCGGTAGTGGTGATGGCGCTGTCAGTTATACAATTGGCGGCCTGGCTTCTGCAATGGTTGGACCCGGCATTGCCATAGCAATCGGTTTTGCCCTTCACTGCCCTCCCCTGGTGCTATTCTCGCTGATTCCCGTAGGCTTTGCGGCCAACACTATGGGTGGTGCCGGCGGCCCCTTGGCAGTTTACTTTGTGGCAATTATTGCCTCTGAATTTGGTAAGTTGGTTTCCAAGGAAACAAAAATCGATATTCTTATTACTCCGATCGTTACTGTTTTGGTTGGTATCGGTTTTGCAGCGCTTGTTGCCTATCCCATCGGCACTGCCGCCAGTGCAGTTGGTGAAGCTGTTAAATGGGCCACCCAGCAGCAGCCATTCCTGATGGGCATTCTCGTTTCCGTAATCATCGGCATCGCGCTGACACTTCCAATCAGCTCTGCTGCGATCTGTGCGGCACTGTCCTTGACCGGATTGGCCGGTGGTGCTGCAGTTGCCGGTTGCTGTGCCCATATGATCGGTTTTGCAGTTATGAGCTTCAAGGAGAACCGCTGGGGTGGCCTTGTTGCCCAGGGCATCGGCACCAGTATGCTGCAAATGCCGAATCTTGTAAAGAATCCCCGTTGTTGGATTCCTCCCATACTGACCTCTGCAATTACCGGACCTTTGGCAACCTGCCTGTTTAAGCTGGAAATGAACGGTGCTGCCGTATCCTCCGGAATGGGCACTTGCGGTCTGGTGGGTCAGATTGGTGTCTACACCGGCTGGATTAACGATATTGCAACCGGTGCAAAAACAGCCATCACAGCAATGGACTGGATCGGTTTAATTCTTATCTGCTTTGTTCTGCCGGCTATTTTGAGCACTGCATTTTGTATGATCCTTCGCAAAATCGGTTGGATCAAAGACAATGATCTGAAGCTGGATCTATAAAAGAAAACTCGTGCAATGTTCCATTGCACGAGTTTTTTATATTTCTTGTCGTCCTTCCAACGCTCTGGAAAGAGTAACTTCATCGGCATACTCCAGCTGGCTGCCAACGGGAATACCATATGCAAGGCGTGTTACCTTGACCTCCATTGGCCGAAGCAAGCGGGAAATATACATAGCCGTTGCTTCCCCTTCTGTATCCGGATTTGTGGCCATAATCACCTCGCGAATATCTCCATTCGCAACGCGGGCAAGAAGCTCACGAATTCGAATATCGTCCTGAGTGATATGATTCAGCGGAGAAATAACTCCGTGCAGGACATGATATACACCATTAAATTCTCGGGAGCGTTCTAAGGCAATTACGTCCTTGGGCTCTGCAACCACACACACAACAGACTTGTCCCGCATATCGTCATCACAAACAGCACAAATATCCCGATCTGTTAAGTTCTGACACACAGGACACGTGTGCACCGTGTTTTTCGCATCAATAATTGCATCTGCAAAGGACTGGGCATCTTCCATCGGCAATCCCAGCACATAGAAAGCAAGCCGTTGTGCCGTCTTTCCACCAATGCCGGGAAGCCGGGCGAACTGGTCAGCCAGCTCCTGCAGTGCAGCAGGAAAATATTGCATATTCTACCTCATTAAAACAAGCCGCCTAAATTCAGGCCACCGGTCAATTTTGCCATATTGTTAGCAGAATCTGCATCTGCAGCGCGCATAGCCTCGTTTACAGCGCCGATCACCATATCCTGCAACATTTCCACATCGTCAAGATCAACGGCCTCAGGATTGATTTCCAGGCCCAGCAGTTCATGCTTTCCATTGACAGTGGCTTTCACCATACCGCCGCCGGTTGCCGCACTATAGGTCTTTGTTTCCATTTCTTCCTGCATACGCAGCATCTCCTGCTGCATTTTTTGTGCTTGTTTGATCATTGCAGCCTGGTTCATACCGCCGGGCATACCACGAAATCCGCCTTTTGCCATCGAAAAATCTCCTATTCTTAACTTTCTTTAATTTTCACAATATTGCTGTGCGCTCTGCCAAAATTCAGAAGCTGCTCCATATTTCCATTATTTCTGACGTTGGAGGTCTGATCAGCCGTCACAACACGAATTTGTCTGCCAAGTCTTGCAGAAGCCTTCAGAGCAATCATTGAGAGAACATCCGGCTTATTGACAATGTCCTCAACAAACTTGTTCTCACAAACCAGCGTAAGCTTGTCAGCCGTTAAAACGCCACGAAGAGGCGCATTGGGTGTTGTAATAAAAAAGCCTTTCAACACCGGTGACAGTTCCGGCTTCAAATCTGCAACCAAATCCGGCCAAAAACCGGCAGGTGTCTGGTCTTCCGTCATCGGTTCCTGTACCGCTTCCTCCGCGGCTTCTTGTTCCTCTTCAAACACAGGCTCTTCAACAGTTTCCGCAACAATCACCGGTGCAGCACCAGGCGCAGCCTGCGGAGCTGCCACAGTAAAACTGCCGCTGCGAATCTGGTCTTCCAAGCGGGTCAATCTGGCCAGCAAGGCGTCCATATCACAGTCCAGTTCCGGTTGACACAGATTCACAATGCAAAGCTCTGCATCTACGCGGCGACTGGCGCTTCTGGTAAAACCGACAAGCGTCTGCTGAATAATATTCATCATCCGCGCCAGCTCACCACTGGAAAACCGAGAAGCCAATTCAATGGTTTCCTTTTCATCTGCGACTCCGGAAAGCATGGAAATACCGGCATTGGGCGCAGTTTTGATAATCATAAGGTCTCTTGTTAAACAAATCAATTCGTCTAACAGCGCGCCCATATCTTTACCGTCAGCATACAGCCGATTCAAAAGCTCCAATGCACTCTTTGTATCGTGCCTGGAGATGTAGTCCATTAACTGACCACACTGTTGGATTCCAGCGATACCCAGGCAGGCATATACAGCCTGTGCATTCAATTCACCGCTGGTTGCAGCTGCGCATTGGTCTAACAGACTTAAGCCATCACGCATTGCACCGTCAGCCAAGCGAGCCAACACTCTGGCGGCAGATGCATCCATGTTAATATCTTCCTGATATGCCACATATTGCAGTCTGGAAGCAATATCCTCCGGGCTGATTCTCCGGAAAGAAAAGCGTTGACAACGGGACAAAATTGTTGCCGGAACTTTGTGCAGTTCCGTGGTTGCCAGGATAAACAAAAGATGCTTCGGTGGCTCTTCAATAATCTTCAAAAGCGCGTTAAATGCCGCAATGGACAGCATATGCACCTCATCGATAATGTACACGCGCATTTTCACTTGAGACGGTGTATAAATTGCATCATCACGCAGATCGCGCACATTATCAACTCCGTTGTTAGAGGCAGCATCAATCTCCAAAACATCCATACAGGAGCCGGAATCAATTGCCTTGCAGGCATCACAGCAGTTGCATGGATTTCCGTTCTGCGGGTTCAGGCAATTAACAGCCTTAGCCAGAATTTTGGCAATACTGGTTTTACCCGTTCCCCGGGATCCGGTGAACAGGTAGGCATGGCTAAGCTTGCCGCTTTCCAATTGCGTTTTCAGCGTTTGGGTCACAGCAGACTGCCCAACCACATCATCAAAAGTCTGTGGCCTATATTTTCTATACAATGCCTGATACATACAAACCTCCAAAAGGCAGACCGGTTCATAGCAAGATCGCACACCCACATTTGAACAAGCCGAATACCCGGTATCCATGCAGCCAGCTCAGGAACAGCAACCTCGCGGCACACAAAAAGGTCCGCTTAATGCTGCTTGGTTCCCCACCTGACATGGTTCACGGTTTCTCGTTGCGCAAGACCGTTCCATCAACGCCGCTTACATGGTCCGGACGGCACTCAAAGCTTGCCCGAGTGTGGGAATTCATCCCCGCTATAGCGGATTGCGGGTTACAGGGCACCGCTATCTCCCCGACTAGTGCGACCTTGCTATAAACCGGTCTTTGTAACAAGGTTTTATTATTAGTTCAATTTGGACTCTACAAATGCAGCCAGTTCGCCAAATGTAGTGATTTTCTGGTCTTCCATCTCCAGTTCAACACCCAGTTCAGCTTCCAGGTCCATAATCATTTCAACAATATCCAGGGAATCAATACCCAGGCTTTCGAAGGTGCTTTCACGGGTAATTTCATCCGCATTCAGCTCCAGCTGCTCTGCAGCATAAGAAACCAGTTTTTCGTACATATCTCTTTCCTCCAAATACCTTTTTTCTTTCTTAAGGTTACCTAATATATTTTAATATACACCGGATTGTTTGTCAATGAATGTTTTCGCTGACATTCCTGCTACATAAGCCGTCGACCAGGCGATTTGCAAATTAAAGCCGCCGGTGTAAGCGTCGCAATCAATAATCTCTCCGGCAAAGAACAATCCGGACACCAATTTCGATTCCATTGTCTTGGGATCAATTTCACCGGTCTTAATTCCACCGGCGGTAATGATTGCCTCCTGGACAGGTCTCTTCCCTGCAATCTCCAATGTAAATGCCTTTAATGTCTGTACCAGAATTCTGCGCTGCTCTTTCTTCAGGGAATTTGCCTGCAGTTGATAATCAATACCTGCCATATTTAATACAACAGCAATCATGCTGCGCGGCAGAAGATCCGTCATCGCATTTTCCATTGTTCGGTTTTGATACTGCGCCAAATCCCGAAGAATTCGATCGTTGAGCTTTTGTTCATCCAAAGCCGGTTTCAAGTCAATGATCAGCTTGCAACCGTCGCCCTTCATGTGAGCACTGGCACTTAAAACAGTGGGGCCGGAAACACCAAAATGGGTAAATAGCAGCTCGCCGAAGTCTTTATACAGCGCTTTTCCCTTTTTATCCACCAACTTCACGCCAACATTGCGCAAACTAAGGCCTTGCATTTGTTGACACGCAGTTCCGGATATCTCCAAAGGGACCAGTGAGCCTTCAGTTAAGACAATATTATGCCCCAATGCGGCCGCCATACGATAACCGTCTCCGGTAGACCCGGTTGCAGGATAGGACATACCGCCGGTGGCCAGTATTACCCAATCGCAATCAATACGACCTTCCGCAGTTGAGACACCACACACTGCGCCATCGCAGGTGACGATTTCCAAGGCCTTTTGCGTACAAATCGTAACATTGCATCTTTGCAGATCTTTTTTGAGGCACTCCAAAACGGAGGAAGATTTATCAGAAACCGGGAACACACGATTTCCACGCTCGGTTTTTAACGGACACCCATTGGTTTCAAAATAGTTGATTACTTTCTGGGGAGGAAATCTGTCCATCGCACTGTAGAGAAATCTGCCGTTGCGGGGTATGTTCTCCAGCGCTTCGGCAGCCGAGCAGTTATTTGTCACATTACAGCGACCCTTGCCGGTGATCAGCAGTTTCTTTCCAAGGCGGTCCATTTTTTCCAACAGCAGCACTTTATTGCCTTGCTGTGCCGCAGTAATCGCCGCAAACATTCCAGCCGGTCCACCACCGATTACAATTCCGTCATATTTCATCGGTCATCAACCCGCTTTTCATATACATTGTATTCTTCCCAAACATGTTCCAATGTATTAAATGTCTTCTCCAGCATATGCTTCCGATCAGCTGCCAATGCAACAATCAGTGCGTTGATTACACTTAACGGTGCCGTCAACGAGTCAACGAAGGACACCATATCACTTTTTGCAAGAAGAATGTGATCACAATGCTGTCCCAGAGGTGACAAACGATTGTCTGTTAAACCAATAACAGTTGCACCGGTGGTGCGACAGTATTGCGCGCCTTTGACTGTTGCTGCAGAATATCGGGGGAAGCTAATTGCGATCACAACATCATCAGCACCTGCGCCAATCACCTTTTCAAACATTTCACTGGCACCGGAAACTGTAACAATATGTACCGCTTCAAACATAAAGTTCAGATAATAGCCCAGGAAATTTGCCAGGGGTGCAACAGATCGGCCACCTAAAATATATATTTTCTTACCACCTTGAATTGCCTTCACAGCAGCCTGGAAATCCGCCCGATCCAGCATTTGCGCAGTCTGTTGCAGTTTGTCGATATCCGACTGGACAACCATAGAAACCACATCCTGATTGCCAATACGTTCATTAGCCACTTCGATACGCTGAAAAGATGTCAGTCTATTCAGTACCATATCCTGCATCGCCTTCTGCATATCCGGATATCCGTCATATCCCAATTCAACTGCAAATCGGACGACTGTTGATTCAGAAACACCAACTGTTTTACCAAGGCGGCTGGCCGTCATGAAGGCAGCTTTATCGTAAGATTCAGTAATGTATCTTGCAAGCAAACGCTGACCTTTGGAAAAAGTCGATGCCTTTTGCTGCAAAAGCAGCAGTATATCTCTGCTCATTTTGATTGTCCTCCGTACAGAAATAATTCTTGGTTCATTCTAGCAGTGAACAGCAGCTTTTGCAAGCAGAAACAATAACAATTGCATTTTACTTTTTCAGCAAGGCAACCTCTTTAGGCGATAAATGTCTCCACTTACCCGTTTGCAATTCACCCAATTGCAAGCCACCTTCTGCAACTCTGATCAGTCTGGAAACTGACATTCCTGCTGCCGCGCACATCCGTCGCACCTGGCGATTCCGGCCCTCGTGAATTGTGATCTCCAATTCGGCGATACCGGAATTGTTTTTATCAATGTTAATAAGTACTACCTTCGGTGGCTGGATCTTGTACCCATCCAACACGATCGGTTCTTTCAGTTTTTTGAAGCTCTCTTCAGAAAACTTTCTTACTTTCGTACGGTACACCTTGTCAACCATATGGCTCGGATGCATTAAGTGATTGGCAAAGTCCCCATCATTTGTAAGAATTAAAAGGCCTTCTGAATCCATATCCAATCTACCAATTGGAAAGACGCGTTTTCCGCAATCCGCAACCAGTTGGGCGACATTCTTTCGTCCCCGTTCATCAGAAAGCGTCGTCACAAATCCACGGGGTTTGTTAAGAAGAAGATAAATCTTATCCTCATCCGGTGGAAGCAATTTTCCATCCACAAAGATTTGGTCAGTGTCCGGATCAGCGCTGTCGCCGATTTTACAAACAACCCCGTTACATGTCACTCGCCCATCCTGGATCATTTGTTCTGCGCCGCGCCGGGAGGCAATTCCCCGGCCGGCGAGAATCTTTTGTATACGTTGTTTCATGGCTTTTCGCCTCCAAACAATTTCTCCCATAGTGAAATTTCTTTATCCTTATCCATTTCAACAGTTTCACCGTAGTAGGTCATAATTTTACCGACAGTTCTGTCTCCAAGGCAAATATACGCGCATATCTCATTTTGACCGCTGACCACCGGTGCATACACAAATCCTGCACCTTGCAACACAATTTCTGGTTTTTCCGTATCCGATATCGGATAGGAAAAATCCTCCGCGGCATAAACAGACACGCAGCCTTCTGTGCCACCGGCCACCTCAATGCTGCCGAGATAATCGTCCTTATGGACAATTTGTTTCAGTGTATATTGAGAAAATCCCATTTCCAGCAGCTTAGCATGGTCCACCCAGTCATTGCCATCATTTATTGTAACAGCAATCAGCCGCCTTCCCTGTCGCGTTGCACTGGAAACCAATATTCGCCCGGCCGCCTTTGTAAAGCCGGTCTTGACGCCGTCAGCGCCTTCCAGACGCCATAATAATTTATTGTGATTACGCAATATCCGCTTGCCAATTTTCACGGTCTTGGTAGAAACAGTTTGCGCAAAAATCGGATTGTTCATTGCATAAGCCGCCAAAACCGCCATATCCCGCGCTGAAGAATAGTGTCCGGGGCTATCCAAACCATTGGGGTTGACAAAATGGGTATTCTCCAATCCAAGGCGATGTGCTTTATCATTCATTAACTGCGCAAAACCTTCAACCGTTCCTCCGCAATAGATTGCCAAGGCTACCGCTGCATCATTGCCGCTATGAAGCATCATCCCGTACAGCAGCTCCTGAATGGTAAGGACTTCCCCTTCCTGCAAATAAATAGAAGAGCCTTCAATCCCAACCGCTTCCTTGGGAATTCGCATACGGTCCAGAACATTGCATTGTTCACAAACAACAAGCGCTGTCATAATTTTCGTAGTGCTTGCAATCAGCGCTCTGCTGTCAATATCCTTTTTATACAATATTCTGCCGGACACCGCATCCAGTAAAATTGCTTTTTGTGCAGAAATCGCCTCTGCCCTACATGGAAAAAACAGGACGGCAGTAAGCAACGCTGCTGCCATCCTGATATATAAGCGTTTCATTCATATCACCCATGGCTAGTTTGCGCCTGGGATGTTTGATTATTCCTCTTTTTTCTGGATATGAGAATCCACAAAAGCCGCAATTTTATCCAATGTGTCCGGAACCATTTCCACAATCCGATCAACTGTTGTATTGGCAGGAGCCGCGACAGGAATCATCCGCACACTGCCCTCTTTAATGACCAAAAAAGCAATGGGTGTTACCTTAACACCGGCACCGACACCACCACCAAAGGGATTTTCGTGATGGTTTACATTTTTGGAAACAAAATCCGAGCCGCCGCCGCCAAAGCCAACGCTGACCTTGGAAATGGGAATAATCGTAATACCGTCCGCTGTTACAATAGGATCGCCAATAACAGAATTTACATCCACCATCTCACGGATTTTTGCGATTGTGTTATCTAACATATTGGGAAGATTTTGACTCATGATCCAGCACCGCCTTTTCTTGTATTCGTAAATTGTAAATTATTTTTGAGAATTCGAAGCCCATGTCTTGCCAGAAGTATAACTGCTCTTCCAACAGTAATCGAAACATGAAGCTGTGCAAAAATTTGTGTTTGTTGCGCAGTGAAATCACAGGACACATCCACATCCCGTTTTTTGATATTGCAATATCGCTCCAGCTGAGGAATCAGGTTGCCCAAAGCTGACCATGTGCGCCCATAATTGATCGCGAGGTCGCTGGGATCGTCCTGTGCAAGTACAATTTTCAACTCCAGCAGATCGACTCGTAACTTTTTCCATAAATCTCGCAAAATCTCAAGAAGAAACTTTACTATTGGAATAAACTCCCTTTCGTTACCACCGGATGACTTGTGTGAAGTCGTTGCTGATGACTTTTTACCGGAGCTGCTTTTTTTCTTTTTTAAAGTCTTTTTGTTTTTCTGATTTGGATAGATCAAAAAACGAATGGAACCGACCACAAGCCAAGCTCTGGCACCATTGGAATCATAGATACCCCACAATCCAATGGGAACGAATCCAATAAGCAGCACTGCAGCCAATGCAATCAGCCACCACATCAGCCGATCACCTCAGACATCACCAACTGATTTTCATCCGGTTGATCCACATCACCCAACTGATCCGGATCAATGGGTTCGTCGAAGTTTACCTTTTCGATCGGCGGAAGTTCTTCCAACGAGCTCAGACCAAAGGTACGAAGGAAATCCGGTGTGGTACGATAGAGAATCGGTCTTCCGGGAACATTCAACCTTCCTGCTTCTTCGATAAGGTTCTTGCTCATAAGGGAAGCCACAGAATAGGAACTGTCCACACCGCGAATTTGCTCCACCATAGCCTTTGTTGCAGGCTGATAGTAAGCGATGATGGTCAATGCTTCCAGCTGCGAAGAGGAAAGTTTCGGAGGTTTACGCGTTTCCAAAGCCTTTGTTACATAATCGGCCATCTCACCGGAAGAAACCATTTGGTATCCATCTTCCAAACGAAGAATACGGATGCCGCGTCGCTCAAACGCAAATGCGTCCGCCAGGGCGTTAGCAGCACTCTCAACCGTTTTTGCATCTGTCTGCAATGTCATTGCCAGCCGGGAAATTTCAACCCGCTCACCGGAAGCAAACAGGATTGCCTCAATGGCTCTTTGTAAATCTTTTTCTTCCATCAGGTCATCTCCTTTACTTCTTCCTTCGGCTCGTTGATCAGCCGCACATTGGGATTGTCCCCGGAATTGTCGTCTTCCAAACGGACAGAGTTGTTTTTGCACAAGTCAAGTATGGCCAAAAAGGTCGCCACCACTTCAGAACGGGAACGATTCCCACGAAACAGATTTTTAAGCTTCTCAATGCCCCGAAGCAAAAGAACCTTAACAAGTTCGCCGGCTTTACGGGAAACCGGATACGGCTCTTTTCCCACAATGCCCTTAAAATTCACACGGGGTGGCGGCAAGCGGCGCTGACTTCTTTCCGCAATCGTGTCCAAAGCAACGCGCATATCCTCGGGATCGTGACGATACCGATATGTTTTGTCCCGTCGCAAAGGCTCCGGCTCTTTCGTAAAAATACAGCGGCCAATCTCATTCATAGGCTCCAATACGGTTATAGCCATACGAATTTGCTCCAACGCATCCCGGCGTTGTCGCTCGATCAGAGATTTACGAAGCAAATCCAATTCGCTTTCCGCTTCCGCTGCTTCAGCTGCGGAAAGAAGCATTTTGGTCTTGATCAGCATTAAATGGGATGCCATTGTAATAAACTCACTGGCGATCTCCATATCCAAGCGCTTCATCTCGTCCAAATACGCAAGGTACTGCTCCAGGATTGCCGTAATGGAGACATCCTGAATATCTATTTTATTTTTGCTTAACAGCAGAAAGATAACATCCAGAGGGCCTTCAAAATCCTCCATGGCTTCATTACGCGCACGGACGATTCCCTCCAAACGATATTGCGGTTCTCCCATAACGACTCCTTGCATAGATTGCCGATAAATTCCGACAATATTCCAATACTAGCAAATATTATACCATTAACTCTTGCGCACTGCAAGCATAAAATCTCAATCATTCCGGCAAAAAACAAACCCACTGCCTTGGGCGGTACACCATAGTGATAAATTGCCTATAAAAGGCGTTTATTCCCGCCAATCTGCGTTAAAAATGCTGGAAATACACCAAGTATTTCTGTGCTTTTTGCCTTGGTTGACAGAAATCTCCGCCCTTTATAGGTGCTTCGCAGTTTTGAAGTGGTAACTTTTTTGATTAACAAATAACAAAATTCCCGGAATGCTGACGCATTTCGGGAAT
>JAGBVD010000199.1 GCA_017630495.1 Oscillospiraceae bacterium | reverse complement strand
GCAACATCTGGTGGGAGGTCTATCGGGACAACATCTGGCGCAACCCCAAAAACTCCCTGCTGCGCCTTTCCCGGCTGAATGAGGTAGTTGCTTGCTATCAAGAAGGCAGCGCACTGTTGGATCAGACTGTCAAGGAACTGAACGCTCCCTACGGCAGTGAGATTTCCAAGCAGGCAGCCAACGCCCGATTCTTAAAATGCACCTTTGTCACTGCGCAGCATGTTCTGAAATGGACCATCGCCAAGCAGCTCTTGATCGCCCTAAAAGAAGGCGAGAGCCACGACTACGAGGATGCTCTTTATGAAGCCATTGGTGTCAAGGAACGCACCGTCGAAGCACTTTATGCTTATCTGGAAAAAATCGCCGCAGCCGAAGACGAAAACACCGACATTGCTCTTGCCTGCTGGCGCGAGGACAGTTTAATTGGTTTTGAGTGTTCTATCGAATATGCTTTCAACGATCTGACCGCTCAGTGGAAAAAGAATGAAAGCCAAGTTTCCCTGCAAAAGATTCGGGATTTTATGGCCAAATAAGGAGATACGCAAAATAATGAATGGCAAACACGATTACAGCTTCCGTAATCAGGACTTTTTGGACTATCGCAGACTTTCTCCTACCGGCAATGCCGCCACACCGGCAGACTGCTGTATTGACGACAGCTGGGAGATCGTCGTTCCGGTTTCTGATAGCCGGCTTGTCAAATACTTTTCCTGGGATCTGTACCGCTTCCTTTCCGAATGTTTCGGTGTCTGCCCCCGGGTGGTCAAAACGGAGAATATCCGCGACTACCTGAAAAACCCCGAAAAGAAGATCGTTCTGGCAGAGGAAGCTTTTCTGGATGCGCCTGTTTTGGAATCCGAGATGGCGGCAGCCTTCCAGATCACCATTACCGCCCAGTCTGTCGTAATCATCGGCAAGACGGAGCGAGGCACCGCCCAGGGCGCTTACTATATCGAGGATATGATGCGTCTGCGGGGCGAAAGTTGGCTGGTTGCCGAAAGCAAAGAACACGCGCCCTTATATTCTCCCCGTATGACCCACTCCGGCACAGAGCTGGACACCTTCCCGGACAATTACCTGGAAGCCTGCGCCCACGCCGGTATGGATGCCATCATTGTCTTCTCCGGCCATCCGGACACCTGCATTCACGGTTTCAAAGACCCTAACCCCACCTGGGAAGATGACGGCTGGAGCTACTGCGACTTTAATAACCTTGTCTGGCGGGCAGAAGGCTACGGTCTGGATGTTTACATCTATAATTATTTTGCCTGCGAAATGCATCCCAGCGACCCCGGTGCTGCCGAGTATTATGACTCCACCATTGGTGCGCTGTGGCGCAACTGTCCCAAGCTCAAGGGCATCATTTTGGTGGGTGAATCCTTTGAGTTCCCCTCCAAAGACCCCCATAGCTGCGGCGAAGTCGCCAGCCGGGCAATGCTGAAACCCGAGGGTGAAAAGCGCCCCTCTGCCGGCTTCTATCCCTGCTATGATTATCCCGAAATGCTTTGTATGGTGCGCGACACCATTCGCAAGTACAATCCGGAAGCGGATATTGT
>JAGBVD010000198.1 GCA_017630495.1 Oscillospiraceae bacterium | reverse complement strand
TGCATAGCCATGGGGCAGAGCTTGCCACGTTCTGTATCATAGTCGAAAGTATCTCCGATCTTATGACCACGATGACAGCCGCACGATCCGATTCTGTCTACCAGGGTAATTTTTATCTTCGGTTTACTCATAGAGGCACCTCCAAAATGTGATAGTTGCAACGTGGAGTGTTTTGTTGTACAATACTCCCATGGAGGGATGTTTTATGCGTGACTTTATGAATGAAGTAAAATCTCCGCTGTTTGACGGTATTAGCCTGGAAGACCGAAAGACCATGCTCGGCTGCATCGGCTATCATGTCGGCACCTTCAAAAAGGGCGACATTGTTGCCTTTGAGGAAGAAAACATCAAACATATCGGCATCATTCTGTCCGGTGCTGTGGATATGGTCAAGGAAGATCTCTGGGGCAATAAAACCATGTTGGTCCGTATGCGCAAGGATGAACTGTTCGGTGAGACCTTTGCCTGCGGCGAAGATAATATGTCCGTGGTGACTTTTATAGTTTCCGAAGATGCGAAGATCCTCTTTTTGCCCTTTGACCGGGTGATGCACAGCTGCACCATGGCCTGTGTGTTCCACCACCGGCTGATCGAGAACATGGTGCATATCATCGCCAACAAGAACCGGGATCTCATGAGGAAGGTAGAAGTGGTATCCAAGCGCACCATCCGGGAGAGGTTGCTGGCCTATCTGTCCATACAGGCACAGATCCAGGAAAGCCGCTACTTTGAAATCCCCCTTGGCAGAGTGGAGCTGGCAGAATACCTCTGCGTTGACCGCAGCGCTCTAACAAGAGAACTGGCAAAAATGAAGGATGACGGACTCATCGACTACGACAAGAACTGTTTCCGAATACTGTGATAACGGCCTCGCTGCTAACCGCAGCGGGGTTTTTCAATTCAAAGCGGTAATCACTGCGCTGCACATCCACATGGAATACCTTCCTCAGAATGCCACCCGCCAGAATTTCATCCGGAGTGCCGGTGTAAATTTCCTTTCCTGCATCGATGGCAATGATCTGATCGCTATATTTCAATGCCTGCTCCAGATCATGCAGCACCATGATGATCGTCTTGCCTTGTGCCTTCAGCTTCTGAAGCAGTTCCATCAAAGAAAGCTGGTATTCAATGTCCAGATAGGTAGTCGGTTCGTCCAACAGCAGGATGGGTGTATCCTGAGCAAGTTGCATAGCAAGATACACCCGTTGCCGCTCACCACCGGATAGTTCCCGAAGGGAATCGTGAATAAAGCAGGCTGCTTTCATATCACCCAACGCTCTGTAAATGATGTTGATGTCCTCCTGCCGCAGCTTCTTGGGATAGCTCAAGTGAGGGAATCTGGCATGGGCCAACAGCCGTTCCACGGTGATATTGGGGGTATTGGTACTCTGAGAAAGGTAGGAAATCTTCTGCGCTCTTTGGTTGGCAGGATACTTGGAAAGCTCTTTACCATCCAGCAGGACAGAACCGACTTTAGGAGTCAAAAGACCAGAACAGCTTTTGAGAAGAGTACTTTTACCGCTGCCGTTTTTGCCGATGATGGTGTAGATATTTCCCGGCTCAAAGCTAAGGTCAACATTACGAATGACATAGCGGCCATCGTAACCAACTGACAAGTTATTCAGTTCCAGCATATTTATCCAACCTTTCTTTTTAGGAGCATCCGAATGAAGATCGGTGCGCCGATGATGGAAATTACAATACCTACACTCAGTTCAAAAGGCGCAAAGACTGTTCTTGCTACGGTGTCACACACCAGCAGCAAAAGGCTTCCCCAGAGAACAGATAAAGGGAACAATTTTTTGATCTCATCCCCAACGACCAACCTTGCGCCGTGAGGAACAATGAGTCCCAAGAATCCAATCAAGCCTGCGAAGCTAACCGCAGCGCCTGCCATACCAGCAGCGCAGACAAGGAACAGCAGACGGTATTTCTTTACAGACACACCCAATGTAAACGCGGTGTCATCTCCCAGAGAGAGCAGTTCCAGGGTGTTGGCTCTGCATTGTACGATGATAAATAAAACAGTGATTAAGATTGCTGCCGGGTATAGTACCAAGGTTTGTACCGTTGCCAAGCCACCCACCCGGAAAGCGGCATAGCTCATGTGAACATCCGGGAAGAAGGTGCAGAGGGCTTCTGAAGCAGCATTCAGCAGACTATTCAGTACCACACCGGAGAGAAGAATGGTCATCTTGGATGTTCCGGCTTTTCTGGACAGCAGATAAATCAGCATGACAGAAAACAGCGCACCCAGGAATGCTGCCAAGGGCTGCATTTGCGGGATCAGCGGAAATATCAATGCAGCTACCAAAGTCATAAACCCGGCACCGGAATTGACACCGATGATATTAGGGCCTGCCAGGGAGTTGCCGAGAAGCGTCTGAATGATGACACCGGCTCCGGCAAGACCGGCTCCCGCAAATACCGCCGCCATAACACGGGGAAAGCGAATGTAGCGCAGAATGTCTGGCAATTCCAGAAGCTGCACCGGAGTGTATATCACCACACCGACACAAAGGGAAACGATGATTACCAGAATCAGCGCAAGAGTGCTGACGGCAAAGATTGCGCCTTTACTGTGAAAGAAGTTCCGCAAGAATTTCATAGCTTTCACCCCACCGTGCATTCGGCTTGTTGTGGAACAGTTCTTTATCCAGGAAGAATACGCGACCGTTTTGTACTGCCTGCAAGGTATTCCAGATGGGATTGGATGTCAGACTAGCTTCCAGTTGCGCCTGGCCTTCCTCCAGATCACCCATACAGGTAACGAAAATATAGTCGGGATCTTCCGCAACGATGGCTTCGATACTCAAATCGGACAGCAGGCCATTTTCACCGTCTGCAATGTTGATGCAGCCAAACTCCTCCAACATACCGCCAACCATGAAGCTGCTATCCAGCGCCTTCACTTTGGATGAGGATGTACGCAGGATCAGCACCGTGGGCGCATCCTCCCGTTTGCCGCTTGCAATGGCAGC
>JAGBVD010000197.1 GCA_017630495.1 Oscillospiraceae bacterium | reverse complement strand
TTTGTGGATAAACAGGCCACTGCGTAGCTTTGGCTCAAACCAGGTAGATTTGGGCGGCATAATTGCACCGGCATCTGCGATGTCCATCAGGTCATCCATTGTGGTGGGATACATCGAGAAGGCAACGGCCATTTCACCGCTGTCAACCCGATCGGCAAGGGTTTGCAGGCCACGAATACCACCTACAAAATCAATCCGTTTGTCAGTTCTGGGATCACCGATACCCAAAATAGGATGCAGCAGATTCTCCTGCAGAATGGACACATCCAAACGGGCAACCGGGTTTGTCTTGTCAAAACTACCTTCCTTGGCTTCCAGCAGCATCCATTGACCGTCCAGGTACATACCGTAGGTATGCTTCTTTTCCGGTTTCAGAACACCCTCGCCTGCGTAAGGTGTAACAGTAAACTTTTGGGAAACCTTATTCAGGAATTCTTCCTTTGTATTACCGTTCAGATCTTTGACAATCCGGTTATAGTCCATAATATACAGATGGTTATCCGGGAAAATGACCGACAAGAAATAGTTAAACTCCTCATTCTGGTCATAATCCGGTTTTGCCTGGCGGCGCATTTGACCCACTCGAACGGCAGATGCAGAGCGGTGATGTCCGTCGGCAATGTACAGACTTTCAATTCCGGCAAAGATGCCGCAAATCTCCTCGCACAGCTTTACGTCATCGATCACCCAGACAGTATGGGTAATGCCGTCTTCACTGGTAAAGTCGTAGACAGGTTGCTTTGCTGCCATTACCTGCTCCACGATCGCATTAATATTGTCCTGGGCGCGATAAGTCAGGAAAATCGGTCCGGTGTTGGCATCGCAATAGTCCACATGGTTGATCCGGTCCTGCTCCTTGTCAGCGCGGGTCAGCTCGTGCTTTTTGATTACATTGTTACGGTAATCATCCACAGCGGTACAGCCAACAATGCCCACCTGGGCGCGGCCATTCATTACCTGCTTATAAAGATACAGGCAAGGTGCTTCATCTTGCACAAACACACCTTCAGAGATCATCTTATTGAGATTATCCCGTGCCTTTTCATAGACCCGGGTATCATACAGATCAATGGCAGGGTCCAGGTCGATCTCCGCCTTATCTACATGGAGAAAAGAATGGGGATTTCCCACGACCATCTCCCGGGCCTCTGCACTATTCATTACATCATAAGGAAGTGCAGCAACCTTATCCGCAAGCTCTGCAGCCGGTCGAATTGCCTTAAATGCTCTTACAATCGCCATCAGCCTTGATACTCCGCTTCAAACTTCTTCAAAAACTCTACCAGGGCTTCCACGCCTTCCTTGGGCATTGCATTATAGATAGATGCCCGCAGGCCGCCAACAGACTTGTGGCCCTTCAGGTTGTCATAGCCAGCCTTCTTGGTAGCAGCAACCACCTCGGCATCCAGTTCTTTGGAGGCGGTCACAAAAGGTACATTCATCAAACTTCTGACTTCCTTCTCCACCGCGCCGGTGAACATCTTGGAGCTGTCCAGGAAATCATAAAGGACCTTTGCCTTCTCCTGGTTCATCTTGTGCATAGCTTCCAGACCGCCCAGCTTTTTCAGGTACTTAAAGACCTTACCGCAGCAGTAAATTGCCCAGCAGTTGGGGGTGTTATACAGAGACTGTGCATCCGCATGGGTCTTGTACTGCATATAAACAGGCAGATTGTCCAGGTCATCCCGAATCAAATCCTCACGGATAATGGCGATCACCATACCGGCAGGACCAACATTCTTCTGCACACCGCCGTAGATCATGCCGTAATCAGCGACATTGCAAGGCTTGCTCAAGAACATGGAAGACTGGTCGGAAACCAAAATGTGGCCCTTGGTGTTGGGCAGAGTCTGATAGGTAGTACCGTGAATGGTCTCGTTCTCGCAGATGTAGACATAGTCGGTATCCTCGGGGATGTCCAGATCGGAGCAATCAGGAATGTAGCTATAGTTCTTATCCTTGGAGGAAGCAGCTACGATTACCTCGCCCACCTTCTTGGCTTCGGCAATGGCCTTCTTGGACCAAGCGCCGGTTTCGATGTACACAGCCTTGCCGTTCTTCATCAGATTCATAGGAATCATAGAAAACTGCAGTGTTGCACCGCCCTGAATAAACAGAACCTTATAATTATCGGGAATGTTCATCAGGTCCCGAAGATCCTGCTCGGCTTCCTCGATAATCTTCTGGAATACAGCGCTTCTGTGAGACATTTCCATAACACACATACCGCTGCCCTGGTAGTTGAGCATCTCATCACGAATCTCCTCCAGAACGGCCTCCGGCATCATTGCAGGACCGGCGGAGAAGTTGTATGTACGATCGTATTTCATTTCAGTTTCCTCCCAAAGAAAGTAATATCCCAAGTATAGCACCATAGTTTTTGAAATTCAAGTATATTCTGCACTTTTTATTACCAATCGCTATTTTTAGCACGATAGAAAAACCAGTTGACAAACAATCACTATTTGCGTATTCTCAAATCAGAAAGGAGTGTCGCCAATGGATGCAATACAAGCACTCAACACCAGACGCAGTACAAAAGCCTATACCCCGCAGCAAGTGCCGGATGAATTGTTAGACCAAATTCTGAAGGCCGGTCTCAACGCTCCTACCGGACGCAACAACCAAAAAGTAATCACCGTAGCTGTCCGCAACACAGATGATCGGAATCGGCTTTCGAAAATGAATGGTGCTCTTTTAGGAATTGACTCTGACCCCTTTTACGGCGCGCCCTGTGTGGTTGCGGTGCTATCCGACCCGGAACGCAACACCTGGGTAGAAGATGGCAGTTTGGTGCTGGGTAATCTACTACACGCAGCCCACGCGCTGGGTCTCGGCAGTTGCTGGGTCCATCGGGCAAGAGAGGTATTTGACAGTAAGGAAGGTAAAGCCCTCTTGGAAAAATGGGGTCTTCCCTCTCACCTCCGGGGTATTGGTTTCTGTCTTCTTGGCTATCCGGCGAAAGCACCCATTGAAAAGAAATTGGAAGATAACCGCATTATTAATATCGATTAACGGAAAATCCCTCCGGCAACGCCGGAGGGATTCTTGTTTATTTCTTTGCAAACATACGCTGGAACAGCTTGACGATCTCCACAATGGGAATCACCAAAATTGCCAGACCCATTGCAATTGCATATTCACCCCAGCCAATGGTAGTAAAGCCAAAAGCATTGGCGATAAACGGCACCTCAATAACCAAGGTTGTCAGCACCAGACTGCCCAGCATAGCGGCCCACAAGATCTTATTCTGACCCTTGAGTGCAAACACACTCTTGCGCTGGGAACGCATATTGAAGCTGTGGAAAATCTCGCACATAGACATTGTCAGAAATGCCATTGTCATACCGTGTCCGGATTCACCGGCAGCACGCAATGCTGCAAACCAGTCACCAGTCGGTGCAAACTCCATCGCAGCGCCGATCAGATATGCTGCAATAGTAATCACAGTAACCAGAACACCCTGGTAAACAACATCAAAGCCAAGTCCGCCTGCAAAAATACCATCTTTGGAATTTCTGGGAGGTCTGGTCATTGTGTCCGGTTCCGCTCTTTCCATACCCAAAGCCAATGCCGGGAAGCAGTCGGTAACCAGATTGATAAACAGCAGGTGCACAGGATTCAGCAAAATAAAGCCCAATAAGGAGGCAAAGAAAACGCCCAAAACCTCACTCATATTGGAGGCCAGCAGGAACTGAATCGCCTTACGGATATTGTCGTAAATTTTGCGGCCTTCGCCCACCGCAGTAACGATCGTAGCAAAGTTATCGTCTGCCAGAACCATATCCGCAACATTTTTGGTAACGTCAGTACCGGTAATGCCCATACCGACACCAATATCTGCAGACTTAATAGAGGGCGCATCGTTAACGCCGTCGCCGGTCATAGCGGTGATTGCGCCATTGGCCTTCCAGGCAGTAACAATACGGGTCTTGTGCTCCGGCTGTACGCGGGCGTACACGCCGTATTTCTTAACGACTTCACAGATATCCTCGTCAGAAACCTCGTCCAGTTCAGCACCGGTGATGGCTTCAGAAGCGTCAGTAATGATACCCAGTTCCTTTGCGATAGCAACAGCAGTATCCTTATGGTCGCCGGTGATCATAACCGGACGAATGCCGGCGCTGCGACACTGCTCGATAGCCGCCTTGACTTCCGGACGAACCGGGTCGATCATACCGGTCAGACCAACAAACACCAGTTCCTGCTCCAGATACTCAGGGGTATTGTCAGCAGGCTTTTCACTCCAGCTGCGCATAGCAGCAGCCAGGACACGCAGAGCCTTGTCGGCCATTGCCTTGTTGGCAGCCATGATCTCAGCACGCTTTTCCTCGGTCATAGGCTTGATTTCGCCGTTTTCATAGTAGGAAACGCAGCGGGCCAAAACCACATCCGGGCCACCCTTGGTGTACTGCACAAAACTGCCACCCAAGTCGTGGATGGTGGACATCATCTTTCTGCCGGAATCAAAAGGAGCTTCGTCCACACGAGGTGTCTTTGCTTCCAAATCCTGCTTTTTGTAGCCTTCCTTGCAGGCAAAGTTTACCAGAGCGCACTCAGTAGGCTCACCCTCTGCCTGATCCTGATCGTTGAGGTTTGCATCCGAGCACAATGCCATTGCAGTCGCAACCAGTTCTGTATCACCCAAATGCTCCACAACGGTCATTTTGTTCTGGGTCAGAGTACCGGTCTTGTCGGAGCAGATCACCTGGGTACAGCCCAGGGTTTCCACTGCCGTCAAACGGCGAATGACTGCATTGCGCTTGGACATATTGGTAACGCCAATGGACAGAACAACTGTAACAACCGTTGCCAAGCCTTCCGGAATTGCCGCAACCGCCAGAGAAACCGCCACCATAAAGGTTTCCAAAATCACGCTCAAGGTATGACCTTCAACAGCCAGCTCGGCACGCGCCATAAACAGGTTAAACGCGAAAATAAAGACACAAATACCTAGCACGATCCAGCTTAGCGTTTTTCCCAACTGATCCAATTTGCGCTGCAACGGTGTCTGCTCATCCTCAGTAGCAGCCAAAACGCCGGCGATCTTACCCATTTCCGTATCCATACCGGTACGGGTAATGACAGCCTTGCCACGACCATAAACGACGGTAGAACCCATATAACACATATTCTTCCGGTCGCCCAGGGGAACATCCTTGTCCCCTTCGACACCCAGCATTTCAATGACCTTATTTACCGGGACGCTTTCGCCGGTAAGGGCTGCTTCTTCAATCTTGAGGGATGCACTTTCCAGCAAACGACCATCTGCGGGCACTGCATCACCGGCTTCCAGAAGTATCACATCACCGGGAACCAGTTCATCGGAGTGCAAAATCACCATTTTGCCATCCCGAAGAACCTTACAGGTAGCCGCGGTCATGGTTTGCAAGGCCTCAATGGCAGCCTCTGCCTTACTCTCCTGCACCACGCCCAAAATCGCGTTGAGCAGTACGACCGCCAGAATAATAATAACCTCTGCCCACTCGTTTTCACCGGACAACATACCGGTCAGCGCACTGACACCTGCCGCGATCAGCAAGATGATCAACATCGGGTCTTTCAGCTGTGCCATAAAACGCTGGAACCAGGTAACCTTCTCTGCTTCCTTCAGCTTGTTATGGCCGTACTTTTCCAGGCGTTGCGCAGCCTCCTGGGAACTCAAACCGTTTTCGGTAGTACCCAACTGTTCCAGCACGGATTCCTGGGATAAGCTGTACTCTTTGTCCATTACAAATCTCCTTTTTGAATAATACAAAAACTCATACGCAACTGCCAAAGCAATTCGCGCATGAGTCTCATTCCTTAGAAGCTCCCCGGGCAATTTCTTGCCGTTTTGACGAAGAGACTTTGCACTAAAAGTGCCGAATTACTCCCTCAAGTATATTCCCCTATATTCTAGTGGAGAATACATCCTTTGTCAAGAAATTTATGCTTCTTAACCGGAATTTGCAGAGGAAAACTCCCGAGGACTTATGCCATATTCTGACTTAAATGCTCGATAGAAACTGGTATAGTCCGAGAAACCGCAATTACGGCACACCTGTCCGGCCGCCTCTCCGGATACCAGCTGCTGCCGCGCCAGCATCAGACGGCGAAGCATAATATACCGGTAAACGCTGACGCCCACTTCCCTACTAAATGCGTGAGATAAATGGTATTTGCTGATAAAGAGTCTTCCTGCAATTCCCTCCAAAGAAAGCTCCTCACTTAAATGCTCACTAATATAGTGCATCGCCTCCTGCACCAGTGGGGAAAGCTGTTCTGTTTCCTGCTTGCTTTCACCACCCCGGGCCAGACGATTCAACTGCACCATCAGCTGCAAAAAAATACCCATAGCGCTGACATCACTGCCAAAATCCTTACTGTAACACTCTCTGACCAGCTCACCCATCCGGGCGGAGATCGTTGCCCGTTCGCCACCGCCGGTGCGGATCACATGGCTGTGGTTTGGAACATTTGTGTCGAAACAGCGATTCATTCTGATTTGCGGTGTGGACAAGCCTTCTAAAAAGGCCTTATTGATCCACAGAACAAACCGTTCACACATAGGATGTTCCGGGTCCGGCATCGGTCTGTGCAATTCCATAGGATTGATAAAAAGCAGATCACCGGGAGTCAGTCGAACAATACGGCCTTCCACCCAATAAGCAAGCTCTCCTCCAATCAAAAAATACACCTCATAAAAATCGTGATGATGTACCTCTACGTTGCCGGAGCGGGGCTCTCTGTAATGATAAATCTCAATGTTTTCCCGTTGCTTTATCTGCCGGGGATCTATATTTTGTGAGCGTTCACGCATATTTCTCACCTCACTATCTGTATA
>JAGBVD010000196.1 GCA_017630495.1 Oscillospiraceae bacterium | reverse complement strand
GATAAAACCAAATCTATTTTTGAAGGCGCAATTCAAGTCAATGGCTGGAGTAGTGCACGCACGGATTCCATTTTCCGTATGTACTTTGAAGCCCTGGCAAAGAAATACCATTTTTCTCTTAATGACCCGGTAGGTTCACTGTCTCCGGAGGCTATGAATGTAATCCTCTATGGCACAGGGGATGAAAAGTTGCGTATGACCTATAATCGCGGTAACGGTATGGGCGTGCTGGAGCAGCCTTTTGAGGGTATTCTCAATAATATTACCCGTCGTTTCAAGGAGACCCAATCGGATTATGCCCGGAAAGAGCTGGAAGAGTGTATGGCCAGTGCGCCCTGTCCTCATTGTCACGGAGACCGACTTTCAGAGATTTCCCGTGCAGTTACAGTTGGCGGAATCGGCATTATGGATTTCTGTCGTATGAGCATCCGGGAATGTCTGGCGTTTATGGATAACCTCCATCTGGATGGCAATATGGCTTTGGTGGCAGAGCAAATTGTCCGGGAAATCAAATCAAGACTTCGCTTCTTGATGGACGTGGGTCTGCAGTATTTGACCCTTTCCCGGTCAGCTGCTACACTGTCCGGCGGTGAAAGTCAGCGAATCCGCTTGGCAACCCAAATCGGATCTTCCTTGATGGGTGTACTGTATATTTTGGATGAGCCGTCCATTGGTTTGCACCAACGGGATAATGACAAGCTGCTGTTGACTTTGAAACGGCTGCGTGATATTGGCAATACGCTGATCGTTGTGGAGCACGATGAAGACACTATGCGCGCAGCTGACTACATTGTGGATGTAGGCCCGGGTGCCGGCAGTCACGGCGGTGAGATCGTGGCAGAAGGCACGCTGGAGGACATTATGAACACGCCGGAGTCTGTTACCGGCCAATATTTGTCCGGCGCAAAGAAAATTCCCGTACCAAAGACCAGAAGAAAAGGAAACGGTAAACTCCTTTCTGTTCGCGGCGCTTCTGAAAACAATCTGAAAGATGTGGATGTGGATATTCCCTTGGGAACATTCAGCTGCGTTACAGGTGTTTCCGGTTCCGGCAAGTCCAGCCTTGTGACAGAAGTACTGAACAAGACCTTGCTCAGTAAGCTTAACCACGCAAGATGTCGCGCAGGTGCTTGCCGCTGTATTGAAGGCACTGAAAACCTGGATAAGGTGATCGACATTGATCAGAGTCCCATTGGCCGCACTCCTCGGTCCAATCCTGCGACCTATACAAGCCTTTTTAACGATATTCGGGATCTGTTTGCGGCAACGGCAGATGCGAAAATGCGCGGCTACGGACCGGGCAGATTTTCCTTCAATGTAAAAGGTGGCCGTTGTGAGGCTTGCAGTGGCGATGGCCTTGTAAAGATTGAAATGCATTTCCTTGCAGATGTGTATGTGCCTTGTGAGGTTTGCCGCGGTCAGCGATACAACCGGGAAACCCTGGAGGTTCAGTACAAGGGTAAAAACATTTCCCAGGTGCTGGATATGCGCGCCGAGGAAGCATTGGAATTCTTTGGCAATATCCCTAAAATCGCAAGAAAAGCCCAGGCCCTTGTGGATGTTGGATTGGGCTATGTGAAATTGGGTCAGTCCAGTACAACACTTTCCGGTGGCGAAGCCCAGCGCGTGAAGCTTGCTACAGAGCTTGCAAGAATTTCTACAGGCCGCACGATTTATGTGTTGGATGAGCCGACTACCGGTCTTCACGCTGCGGATGTGCATAAGCTGATTGATGTTTTGCAGCGACTTGTGGATGCTGGGAATACAGTTCTTGTGATTGAACATAATCTTGATGTTATTAAAACAGCGGATTATGTGATTGATCTTGGTCCGGAAGGCGGCGACGAGGGCGGCTATGTGATCGCAAAAGGCACACCTGAAGAAATTGCTGCAACAGATGCAAGCTTTACCGGTCAATATCTGAAAAAGTATCTATAAAAATTCCCCCGGCTTAGCCGGGGGAGGGAAATTACTTATATAGTTCAGGTGGCAATACATCTGCAAGCTCTGTCAGTGTGTGGTCATAACCACCGGCATAGTCCACCGGCAGACGAACATTGCTGCGAAGCTTCGGCATTTTGGCTGTATCTACGGGAATGGTCATTGTAAGACGGATGCCGAAATCCTCCGAATGCTGCATCAGCAGTGTGCCGCCGTGAGCGGCGGCTGCCTTTTGCACAAGGGTCATACCCAGTCCGATACCGTTTTGAGGACTTTCAATGCCCGGCTCACGCAGATAGTGTGAGAATATATTGACTTTCTGGCTGCTTATCGCAGGATCAGCTTTGTTTTCCAATGTGAAATACAATTTATTTCCACTTCTGCGAAGACTTGCGTAGATCTCGCTGCCTTTTGCTGCAAATTTGGCAGTATTGGATATCATATTCAGCAGCGCTCTTTCCAGCTTTTCAGAATCTACCTTCGAATTAACCTGTTCGTTCATGCAGGTATAGTTCAGTTTATGACCGGACACGGAAAGGTGATGCGATGCTTTTTCCATTACCTCGGTAAAGATGCTGCCGATTTCCCGATATTCAAATCTGGAAGGTCTAGGATTCTGGTACTGGGCAGCATCGGACATATTGCAGATCGCACGGTGCAATCTGTATAGATTTTTATTAAGTTGGGCTAACTGTTTTTGTACATCCGGTGCATCCTGTGCGGCAATATCGTTTGTACAGGTCATAGCGTTTGCAAGAGGCTCACGCAGGTGCTGCGCTGCCAGGGCAAATGCACGAAGCTCCGGCTCCTCGTAGTCAGATTCCAGATAGAAAATGTGAGCATCGCCGTTCTCTACAACAGTGGCATTGACAGATGCACCATACATATTGAGGGTAAGACACAGTTTGCCGTTTGTAAAATCTGCGTATTCCTCTGCACCGATGGATATATAATCGGTAATATTTGCGCCAATGCTGATTTGCCGGTTGCGTGCAGCCTGATTTGCCTGGGTAACGATACCGTTTTCCACAACAATTACGCCACAGTTTGTTTTTTCAAGCATATCCGGAGAAATCATTGATTGTTCCATATCGTTCCCCCTTTCCGGAATAGGATGTGCAGTTCGTGCGGAAATATAGTCGACAGTTTTCGACGGCTTTTTACTTATTTTAACGGCAATTAGAGAAAATAGCAAGCAAAATTACGATTGAGGTGAAAAAATGTCAATTCACGATGGACACAGACAAAGAGTTCGGGAACGCTTTCTGAACTCTGATTTGACTGCATTTGAGGATCACGAGGTTTTGGAACTGCTGTTGTTCTACTGTATCCCCAGGTGTGATACAAATGAGATTGCCCACCGATTGGTCAAACGATTTGGTAGTTTTGCCCAGGTTTTGGATGCACCGGTGTGTGAGTTGCAAAAGGTAGAAGGCATTGGTGAAAGTGCTGCCGTGTTTTTGTCGTTGATGCGCTCTGTCAGCGGTTACTATCAAAAGAGCCGCCTGGAGAAAAATACTGCTTTGACAACAATCAGTGAATATGGCAACTATTTGGTTCCGCATTTTCTTACCCAACGGACAGAAGAGGTTTATTTGCTTTGCCTTGACGCAAAATGTATGGTGTTAGGGTGCAATAAAGTTGGTGATGGCAATATTAATTCCACCAACATTTCAATTCGCAAGATCGTGGATATGGCGATCTCCTCAAATGCTACTTCTGTTGTTCTGGCCCACAATCATCCCAGCGGTATAGCACTTCCCTCTGCGGAGGATGTTGCAACTACGAAGCTGGTGGCAAACGCACTGATTATGGTGGATGTGATTTTGAATGATCACATTATTGTTGCAGATAATGATTATGTGTCTATGGTTGAGTCCAATCTTTACCGCCCGGACGATGTTTACGATGAATTGATACAAAAGGTTTTGCGCAGTGACTATGCATTGCCAACCAAATAATGAAATATAGCCTACAATTTGGAAAGGAGTGAGAATATGGAAGGTCAGTTTAAATTGCATTCAGAGTTTAAACCTACCGGAGATCAGCCGGAAGCTATTGAAAAGCTGGCGGCCGGTGTGGAAAACGGTTTGAAAGAGCAAGTGCTGTTGGGTGTTACCGGTTCCGGTAAGACATTTACAATGGCATCTGTTATCGAAAAACTGAATCGGCCGACCCTTGTTCTCGCTCATAATAAGACACTTGCCGCACAGCTCTGCAGTGAATTTAAAGAGTTCTTCCCCGAAAATGCGGTGGAGTATTTTGTTTCCTATTACGATTATTATCAGCCGGAGGCTTATATTGCCCATACGGACACCTATATCGAAAAGGATTCCTCTGTCAATGAGGAAATTGACCGCTTACGCCACAGTGCTACCTCTGCGCTGTTTGAGCGGCGGGATGTGATTGTGGTGTCCTCGGTTAGCTGTCTATACGGCCTGGGTAATCCCATTGACTATCGCAGTATGGTGATCTCTTTGCGTGTTGGGCAGGAACGCCCTCTGGACGATATTCTGCGAAAACTGACAGAAATTCGTTACGAGCGCAATGACATTGATTTTTCCCGTAACAAATTCCGGGTCAGGGGTGACACATTGGAGGTTTATCCGGCCTATTGGAACGGCAGAGCCATCCGTGTGGAATTCTTTGGCGATGAAATTGACAGAATTTCGGAAATCAATGCCGTTACCGGTATGGTAGAACGATATATTGAACATATCGCTATCTATCCCGCCAGCCACTATGTAGCCTCCCGGGAAAAGCTGGAGAAGGCTATGGAAGAAATCCGCCGGGAATGCGATGCGCAGGTGGAATTGTTCAACAGCCAGAACAAGCTGATTGAAGCCCAGCGAATTGCCCAGCGTACCAATTATGATATTGAAATGCTGACAGAGATTGGTTTTTGTAATGGTATCGAAAACTATTCTCGCGTTATCCAAGGCAGAGAACCCGGCACACCACCTACAACCCTTTTGGATTATTTCCCGGAGGACTTTGTACTATTTGTGGACGAAAGTCATGTAACACTTCCTCAGTGCAGAGCAATGTATGCCGGCGACAGAAGCCGCAAGGATGCTTTGGTAAACTACGGCTTCCGGCTGCCCTCGGCCTATGATAACCGGCCGCTGAATTTTGAGGAGTTTGATTCAAAAATCAATCAGGCTATTTATGTGTCTGCCACTCCGGCGGAATATGAGTTGAGCCGCAGTGCCCAGACTGTTGAGCAGGTGATTCGGCCAACCGGCCTTTTGGATCCGGTAGTGCAGGTGCGTCCCATTGAGGGACAGATCGATGACCTGATCGGGGAGATTAATGCGAGAAGCGCCAGAAATGAACGGGTTTTGGTTACGACCCTTACCAAGAAGATGGCAGAAGATCTGACGGTCTATCTGCAAAAAGCCGGAATTCGTGTCCGGTATATGCACTCGGATATTGGCGCAATGGAGCGCATTGAAATTATCCGGGATTTGCGTATGGCGAAGTTTGATGTTCTTGTGGGCATTAATTTGCTGCGTGAAGGTCTTGACCTTCCGGAAGTGAGCCTGGTTGCTATTTTGGATGCGGATAAAGAAGGCTTTCTCCGTTCTGAAACCAGCTTGATTCAGACCATTGGCCGTGCTGCCAGAAACGCAGAGGGTCTGGTGATTATGTATGCCGACACCGTCACACCGTCTATGCGTGCTGCCATTGACGAAACGGAGCGCCGCCGCCAAATTCAGGATGATTACAATCAGAGAAACGGCATTGTTCCGAAGACCATTATTAAATCCGTCCGTGATCTGATTGAGATTTCTTCTCCCACTGCGGAGCGGAAGGGTCGAAACGGAATCAAGATGACAAAAGCAGAAAAGGAAAAAGAAATTGCCCGTCTGGAAAAAGAAATGAAGCAGGCGGCCAAGATGATGGAATTCGAATACGCTGCACTGCTGCGTGACCAAATTGTGCAGCTGCGCGGAGAAAAGTAAGGGAATGATATGGAAAAAATCACTAGTTTTACAATTGACCATATTCGGCTGCAGCCGGGTTTGTATGTGTCCAGAAAGGATAAGGTAGGGCAGGAAACGGTAACTACTTTTGATCTGCGACTGACAAGTCCCAACGATGAGCCTGTTATGAATACTGCCGAGGTGCACACCATTGAGCACCTGGCGGCTACTTATTTGCGCAATGAGCCCCGTTGGGCAAGCAAAGTTTTGTATTTTGGACCAATGGGCTGTCGTACCGGTTTCTATCTGCTTTTGGCAGGGGATTACACATCTGCTGATGTATTGGATCTGGTGCGGGAATGCTTCCGCTTTATCGAAAAGTTTGAAGGCGAAGTGCCCGGTGCCAGCGCAAAGGATTGCGGCAATTATCTGGATATGAATTTGCCGATGGCAAAATACTGGGGCAAGCACTATGCGGATATCCTGGAAAAACCGGATGTCAGCCGCCTGGAATACCCTCAATAAAGGAGATCGTTATGAAAAAGCTTGGAATTATTGGTGCAATGTCCATTGAGGTGGAACAGTTAAAAGAGAAAATGACTGATGTATCCGTAACACAGCGAGCCGGAATGACTTTCTATGAGGGCCGTTTGGAACAACTGCCTGTTGTGGTTGTGGTGTGCGGCGTGGGCAAGGTCAATGCCGCAATGTGCGTCCAGGTTCTTTGCGATTGCTTCCGCGTTACGCATATTGTCAATACCGGTGTTGCAGGCTCACTGTGCGCAGATTTGGATATCGGCGATTTTGTGATTGGTGAGAGTGCGATCTATCACGACTTTGACTGCCATGTTCTAAATCCCCATTATGTGGTTGGACAAGTGCCCGGAATTGCCATTCGCGCATTCCCGGCGGATAAACAGCTTGTCAATTTTGCTTTTGATGCGGCGCAAACAGTATACGCCGGCCATGCCAAGATCGGCCGCGTTGCCAGCGGTGATCAATTTGTAAGTCAAAAGGAAAAAAAGCAACAAATTATTGATGATACCCAGGCGCTTTGTACAGAGATGGAGGGCGCGGCTATCGCCCATACTGCCTGGCGAAATTGTGTGCCTTTTGTAATTATCCGCGCAATTTCCGACAAGGCTGACGATTCAGCCCAGATGGATTATCCCACCTTTGAAGCGATTGCCGCCATGCGCTGTGCTGCGGTAACCTGCGAAATGGCAAAAAAGATATTTCAAGACGGTTAAAATAAATGCCCTCGGGAACTTGTTCCGAGGGCATTTGCTTATTTACCTTTATGAATTGCATCGTGGGCAGTGGCGCTCACAATGTCATAACTTTGCACCGTGTCGGATGACATTGTGTAGGTAATGCCGTCCTTTTTATACGTGCCTGCATATGCGATGCCGGAGGCAATGGGCATACGGGTTTTCAAATCCAGATCCAGGTAGTAAGTGAGTTTGCTGGTTTTATATTTTTTGGAGATTTCATCCGATTCCTGGTACAGCCGTTGGCTAATATCGGTGCGGATCATATCGGCAAAACTTTCTGTGGGTGTAATCTGAATATGGAAGCCTTTTTCGCTTTCGGTGATTTTTGCGTCCTTAATATACTGGGGAAGAAGAATCGTGCCGACCAACTGGTCCCGGCAAAGTGTTTTCATTGTGGTTTCATTGATAGACAGTTCTTCCGTTACACCGTCAAGTGTAACTACATATTTATCATCAATAAAAGTCTCTGTTTGTGATACTTTGGAAACGGTGTCACCAAGACCCTTATTTGTTAAAACTATATTTGTGTCAATACGGGCGGCCCATTTATCACCTTTATGGACATTCAGCGCGATTTTTTCGGTGCGGCTGTCGCCGTAAGCCTGATGACTTGTTTTGTTGGTATAGCTTGCGCTGATCGTATCTGCGATCATCAAATATCCACAGGCGATTTCCAGTTCTTTGGGTGCATCCAAATACTGAATTTTTGTGTACTTATCGGAATCTTCGGGGATATCAATTTTGATACGGGAATCATTGTTGATCTGTATAACGATGTGCTGATGAATTTGCATGCCGTTCTTTGTGTAAGCAACATCAAATTCACTGCGGCTAAGATTGCCGTTGTTTAAATGAACTGTGCCTCCGGCAGAATGAAATTGCTCTATTTCAGCTGTGAGCCAGTTTTCTGGTGCCGTTGCGTCTGAGAAAGTGATGACTGTTGTATCTCCGGTCTTTGTGGCTGTAATGGTTTTATATAGCGAAGGTGTAATCGGCGCGCAGGGTACATATCGGTTTTGGTATGCCTGCGCTGTCATGCTGCCCTGGAATGCTGCCTCCTGAACGGTAAAATAACCGGTATTTTCGGCATATATTTCCTGGATGGAAACCGTGTGCGCGCCAATGGTGAGTTTTTCATCAACCCGGCCACGCATTTTTTCTGTGCCAAGGCCGGTATAGCGAATATCCTGGATGGAATCTTCACTGAAGGTATCACCATTGATGGAGACGGCTTTGGTCTGTGATACCGTCATAGACACATTGGCCTGCTCCCGGAGGGATTGTACTGCCTCTTCATACAGAGGGAGTGCGCTGTCGAAAGAGATGGGAATGGATTGCTGGGCTGTCGGCCTGCTGACAAAGGCAGAGATTACAACGGCTGCCGTTGTAATGGCAATCGCACAGCTGATAATAATAGCGTTCCGCAGTTTCTTGTCCATAAGTATTTCCTTTTATGCGTATTATATAAATATCGTACTAAATAATATTGTAAAAGTCAAGTTGACCGGTGGTATCGATCACCGACTGAACAATGAGAAAAGCCACCCTGTTGGGTGGCTTTTCTTATTAAATTATCTTGATTTACATCAAAAAGCAAAGCGCCATCACGGAAACAAAAACTTACCGAAGAAATCGACAAATTGGAATTGGTTTTTATAAATCAATGCTGATTTCGTATTTATCATCAATGAGTATATAGTCTACATTATGCTTTTGTGCAAGGCCTAACATTTCTGTATTATCTGCCAATACACTTTCCATAGTACACCACTCATCGTCCAAACGATTTTCAACGATATTTGCATATTTCTTTATATCTGAAAAATGACTTCGGATATATTCTTTACTCATTACAAGACAAAAAT
>JAGBVD010000195.1 GCA_017630495.1 Oscillospiraceae bacterium | reverse complement strand
CGGCAGCACATGTTCATATTTGGTTGTTTTTGCAGTCTCCGGAAGCACCTGATGACCCTCCACCTGACCGATAATCGTCAGCGTGTAGATATTTCCCTTGCTGGATTTTGTTACATCAGAGCCAAGCTCAATCATTTGCTCTCTTTCCTGTTCCTTCATATCCGCATTATTTAATTGTTCCATAACTATGCCTCCTTTTGTTTTCAATAGCGTAACCTGATTTCTCACAATAATTCGCTCTTGCAAGGACTCAAATAATGTCGTATAATATCACAGGTGATTGTATGGCAACAAAAACAAACGCGATTCGTCTGGTACAGCAAGCGGGATTTGCCTGTCGGGAATCATTTTATGAATACGATGAAAGCGATTTAAGCGGTAATCACGCAGCGCAGGCTATTGGAATGCCGGAGGAACAAGTGTTCAAAACATTGGTCGCCAGAGGTGCGCGGACCGGAATCAATGTTTTCTGTATCCCCGTCTGCTGTGAATTGAATCTCAAATCTGCCGCAAAAGCTGCAGGCGATAAAAATATGGAATTGATTCCGGTTAAGGATCTGTTACCATTAACCGGCTATATCCGTGGTGGCTGCAGTCCCATCGGCATGAAAAAAGCATATCCCACATTTATTGATGAAACATGTCAATTATATGATGAAATTGCCGTTTCAGCCGGTGAGCGTGGGCATCAGATGCTCATTCATTTTGAGGCAATCGTTAATATTGCCAATGCAAAACTTGTGGATATTATCTAACATAAGAAAGGAATGTATATATGCAGTACGAATACAAGACAAAAGGAACCTGCTCCCAGCGTATTCTCTTCAAGATTGAAGACGATAAGGTCTCGAATGTGCAGTTTATCGGCGGATGCAATGGTAATCTGCAGGGCATCGGCAGACTTGTGGAGGGTATGAACGTGCAGGATGTGATTGACAGAATCGAGGGCATTCATTGCGGAATGAAGCCTACCTCCTGCCCCGATCAGCTTGCCAGGGCGCTAAAAGAAGCAATCAGCAAATAAATAAACCGGGTTGTCCTAAATAGGACAACCCGGTTTTTAATTATTGTACCTCTGCTGCAGACAGAATGATTCTAACCAGTTCGTCGCGTCCAATTCCCTTTTCAGCAGAAAAAGGAATCACCGGACAATCTTCCGGAAGTTCCAGATCTCCCCGGATCTTCTGCATATTTGGTTCAATTTCGCTTTTCTTTAGCTTATCCAACTTATTGGCTACCACAACAAATGGGCATCCGGATTGCATAAACCATTGAGCCATTGTAATGTCATTTTTGGTAGGTGCATGCCGCGCGTCTACGATGAATACACCGAGATCTATACGCTGCGCTGCAAAATAATCTTCCATCAAACGAGACCAACGATCCTTTTCTGCCTGGGACACCTTCGCATAGCCATAGCCAGGCAGGTCAACAAAATAGCATTTCTCGTCAATTGTAAAATAATTGACATGGATCGTTTTTCCGGGTTTTTCACCCACTCTGGCAAGGTTTTTGCGTTGGAGAATTCTGTTAATTACAGAAGATTTACCTACATTTGACTTTCCGGCAAATGCAATCTCCGGCAGGTTTTGAGGTGGAAACTGCTTGGGCGAAGCTGCAGAAATCAGAAATTCAACATTATGAAAATTCATAAGCTCACCTCACTGCCGAATGCTCGGTTTGCGTGAAATGGATTTAATTTCCCCCGGAATATCCTGCAAAATTGCCGGTGTGATTTCACAATGGCGGTTTAAGGCCGTCTCCAAAACCGTATCCATGGTGTTAGCGGTAACGAAAGTCAGTGCATTCCTTACAACGGGATCGATCTCACTCAAATCCCGTTCATTATCCTTCGGAATAATAACAGTATGGATGCCGTGACGGTGAGCAGCCATCGTCTTTTCCTTCAAACCACCGATTGCAAGAACACGACCACGCAGTGTAATTTCACCGGTCATTGCCACATCTCTGCGCACAGTAGTTCCGGTAAGTGCAGATACCATTGCCGTGCAGACCGCAATACCGGCTGATGGACCATCCTTGGGCACCGCACCTTCGGGAAAATGCACATGGATGTCCATTGTCTTATAGAAGTTCGACGGAACTCCCAGCTTTTCAGCATTGGCACGAATATAACTCAATGCAGCGTGAGCAGATTCCTTCATAACATCCCCGAGATTGCCGGTCAGTTCCAGCTTTCCGGTACCTTCCATCACATTTACTTCCACCTCAAGGGTTTCACCACCAACAGATGTCCAGGCAAGACCGGTTACCAGGCCAACCTGATCACTTCCGGGAATTCTATCAGGCAAGAACTTCCGCACACCAAGCATAGACTCTACCTTTGCTCCGCTGACTGTATTGCATTTAAAAGCCTCGTCAGACAGAATCATAGATGCTGTTTTTCTGCAAATTTCACCAATATATCTTTCCAGATTTCTGACACCGGACTCACGGGTGTAGCACTGAATGATCTCCCGCACTGCATCTTCAGAAATGCGCAGCTGACGCTTTTTGATACCGTGTTTCTCCATCTGTTTGGGAATCAAATGATTCTTGGCGATCATTACCTTTTCTTCATCCGTATAAGAACCCAATTCTATGATCTCCATACGGTCCAGAAGCGGTCTGGGGATTGTGTCAGTTGTATTTGCTGTGATTATGAACACAACATCACTTAAATCAAAAGGAATTTCCAGATAATGGTCTCTGTAGGTCTTATTCTGCTCGCCGTCCAAAACCTCCAGCAACGCTGCGCTGGGATCTCCCCGATAATCCGCGCCCATTTTGTCCACTTCATCCAAAAGTAACAACGGATTTTTAGAGCCGGCCTGAATAACACCATTAATAATTCTACCGGGCATTGCGCCAACATATGTCTTTCTGTGGCCGCGGATATCCGCTTCATCCCGAATGCCGCCCAGGGCAATTCTCGCCATTTTCCGGTTCAGGCAGCGGGCAACAGAATATGCAATGGATGTCTTGCCAATACCGGGAGGGCCGACAAGACAGAGAATCTGTGGAGGCATTTCCGGTGCCAGCTTGCGCACAGCCAGAGTTTCCAGAATTCTATTTTTTACCTTTTCCAGTCCAAAATGGTCATGCTCAAGAATTCTTTTGGCAGCAGTAATGTCAATGCGTTCCTTTGTGCGTATATTCCAAGGCAGTTCCAGCACTGTATCCAGGTAATTACGAAGAACAGAGGCTTCAGCAGAGCCAAAAGGCTGCTTTTTTAATCTCTCCAGGTCCTTCATCAGCTTACTTTCTAATTCAGGCTGCAAATTAAGCTTCAGGATATTCTTTTCATATTCAGCAAACTCTGAGTACTCATCCCCGTCGCCCAGTTCTTCACGAATGGCCTTCATCTGCTCACGCAAATAATAATCCCGTTGTTCTTGGTCCATAAGTGCCCGGGTTTTATCTTGAATGTCAGACTCCAGCTGGAGAATTTGAATTTCCTGCCGCAAAAGATGCACAGCCGATTCCAGGCGTCTGACAGGGTTAAGCTGGCACAAAAGCTTTGCCTTATCTGCATATTCAATACCCGAATTCTGGGCAATGGCGTCCGCTATAAAGCCACAATCTTCAGATGCAAGCATACGAAGATGAACAGTCTGTGCAGGATGCTCTACAAGGTCTAAATAACTTCCATACAATGCATTGGCTTCCCTGCGCAGTGCGCGAGCAGCCAAATTCTCTTTTGTGGAAACATTCAGCTTTTTTTCTACTGTGCCGGCTAAAAACGGTGTAAATTGGCTCAATTCTGTGATTTTTGCCCGATAAAGTCCTTCCACAAGGACACGAATGTTGTCATTATGAGATTTCAATATCTGCTTAACTTTAACAACTGTACCAACGGAATAAAGTCCGCCTAAATCCGGATCATCTTCTAAGATATTCTTCTGAGGTGCAAGCATCAAAATCTGGTCGTTTTTCATTGCCGACTCCAAAGCCAACGCTGATTTTACCCGACCAATATCAAAGTGAACTGTCTGTTCCGGAAATACGGTAATCCCGCGAAGGGCCAGAATCGGCAGTTTGCTTGTCAAATATATTTCTTCCATAGAAACCTCCTTGCTATGAGGAATAAAAAGGGGGTAGTTATCTACCCCCTTGCCTGTATTAATTTTTAGCGGAAAGCGCAGCCCGAGGCTTTGCCTTGTCGCGAATCATTTTCGGCTGTGCGCCATCCAAACAATCCGGTGTTATAATTACCTTATGAATGGAATAGTCAGAGGGAATCACATACATGATCTTTGTCATCATCTGTTCCATCACAGCTCGCAAGCCTCGTGCGCCAATCTTTTGCTCAATTGCTCTTTCAGCTACAGCTTCAAGTGTCTCGGGCAAAATCTCCAACTCCACATTATCCATTGCAAAAAGCTGTTGATACTGCTTTGTCAGCGCGTTTTTAGGCTCCACGAGAATTCGGACAAGATCCTCTTTCTTCAGTTCCTGAAGAGATGTAATCACCGGCAAACGACCAATCAGTTCCGGAATAATACCGAACTTAAGCAGATCGTGGGATTGGACCTGTGCAAACAGCTTACCAATATCCCGGTCTTTTTTGCTTTCTACTGTCGCGCCAAAGCCCATAGAGGATTTATCCGTCCGCGCTTCAATAATCTTATCCAGACCATCAAATGCGCCGCCGCAGATAAACAGAATATTGCTTGTATTGATGGGAATCGTCTCTTGCTGGGGATGCTTACGACCACCCTGAGGAGGTACTGTAGCAACAGTTCCTTCCAAAATCTTTAAAAGCGCTTGTTGGACACCTTCACCGGATACATCTCTGGTGATCGATGTGTTTTCGCTCTTACGGGCGATCTTGTCCATTTCATCGATGTAAATAATACCCCGTTCAGCCAACTCCACATCAAAATCAGCAGCTTGCAGTAAACGCACGAGGATATTCTCCACATCGTCGCCCACATAACCGGCTTCGGTCAGTGTTGTAGCGTCTGCAATTGCAAAAGGAACATTGAGAATTTTGGCAAGGGTCTGTGCAAACAGCGTCTTACCGGAACCGGTAGGTCCAATGAGTAAGATGTTACTTTTTTGCAGTTCCACATCACTGTCGTGACCCAGAAAAACGCGTTTATAATGATTGTAGACTGCTACAGCAAGCGCAATCTTAGCGTCATCCTGACCAATGATATAGCTATCCATGTATGCCTTCATATTCATAGGGGTAGGCAAATGATCCGGCATACCGGCTTGCTGGCTGTCTTTTCGCAGCAGATCACAGCAAGCTTCCACGCAATCGCTGCAAATACACACATCGGGACCTGCAATCAGACGCGCCTGAGACTCTTGCTTGCCGCAAAAGGAACAGCGTAAAATTTGTTCATCATTTTTCGCCATAAATCAGGCACCGCCTTTCTGCAAATTAATGGTTTGTAATCACTTTATCAATCAGGCCGTAGGCCACTGCCTCATCGGCGGTCATAAAATTATCGCGCTCACATGCCGCAGTAACTTCTTCGACACTCTTTCCGGTGTTTTCAGCAAGAATACGATTCATTCGAGCCTTAATGGTCTCCAAGCGCTTCATATGGATCGCCATATCGGTGATCTGGCCCTGGGTGCCGGCAGAGGGCTGATGAATCATAATTTCAGCGTTTGGCAGTGCCATACGCTTACCCTTTGCACCGGCAGAAAGGAGAAATGCACCCATAGAAGCAGCCATACCAACGCAAATGGTAGCCACATCACACTTGATGTACTGCATTGTGTCGTAAATTGCCATACCGGCTGTAACACTGCCACCGGGACTGTTGATATAGAACTGAATATCCTTATCCGGGTCCTGTGCCTCAAGATAAAGCAGCTGAGCAACGATCAGGCTGGCAGTAGTGTCATTTACCTCTTCGGATAAAAACACGATACGGTCGTTCAGAAGACGGGAGAAAATATCATAGCTTCTCTCACCGCGGCTTGTCTGTTCAACTACATATGGAATAAAACTCATGGTCAAGTCTCCTTTCAGGGTTTGAAACATTCTAACCACTGTTGTGGAAAATTATTCCTCGGCAGCCTTCTCTTCAGCCGCAGGCTTCTCAGTAGTTGCAGCCTTCTTCTTTCTGGGCTTGGAAACAACAGCAGAATCAACAATCACCTTGATTGCCTTCCGGGTCTCGATACCGGCCTTCAGCTCGGATTCGGGGACCATTTCCTTAACCTTCTCAACATCCAGGCTGTACTGCTTTGCTACAGACTCATATTCGGCAGCGATGTCTTCTTCAGTAACAGTGATTTCTTCAACCTCAGCAATCTTTGCCAGGGTGACGTTGATCTTAGCCTGCTTTTCAGCAGCGGGACGGAATGCATTGCGCATGGTAGCCATGTCGCCGCCCATCATCTTAGCATAAGCTTCCATAGAATAGCCGCTCATCTGCAGCTGGTAGCCAAAACGCTCCATCTGGGTGTCCAATTCGGATTCGATCAGAGCTTTGGGCATCTCAACAGTTGTATTTTCTGCAGCCTTTTCTACACAAGCCTGCTCAAACTCAGCCTGAGCCTTCTTCTCAGCCTCAGCCTGTGCCTTCTGGCGAATGTCAGCCTTCAATGCATCCAGTGTCTCAAATTCAGAAACATCCTTAGCAAACTCATCGTCCTTTGCAGGAACATTGGTTGCAGTAACCTTGTTCACCTTCACATGGAACACAACAGCCTTACCGGCCAGTTCCTTGTGGTAATCCTCGGGGAAGGTAATATCAATGTCCTTCTCATCGCCGGCAGCCATACCGACTACCTGCTCCTCAAAGCCGGGAACGAAAGAGCCGGAGCCCAGCTTCAGATCAAAGTTTTCGCCCTTACCGCCGTCAAAAGCAACACCATTGTCAAAACCTTCAAAGTCGATGTTTGCAGTGTCGCCCATCTCGGCAGCACGCTCAACAGTCTCGGTGGAGGCGACGTTCTGTGCCATACGGTCGAGCTCTGCTTCAACCTGCTCGTCAGTAATCTTAACTGCTTCCTTCTTCATCTTCAGGCCCTTGTAGTCGCCCAAAGTAACCTCAGGATATGTCTCGGTAGTCAGAGTGATGGTAACGATGCCATCTTCGCTGATGTCCATATCGGTCAGGCTGG
>JAGBVD010000194.1 GCA_017630495.1 Oscillospiraceae bacterium | reverse complement strand
TGTACAAGTATACCATGGACCGCATCCGCGCCTTTGTTAACGCATACAAGTCCTTGACTGACGAGATCGTTTCCTACGGTGCAGGTGCTATCCAGTTAGGTTTCCCCGTTATCTCCAACGAAACCGAGAATATGTTCTGTGTTCCCAAGAGCCTGATCCAGCAGCTGGATACCTCCAAGTGGAACGCAACCTCTCTGGAAGCCCGCGACATTAAGCTGAAGATCACCAAGATCGACATTCCTGTGGCTTATGCCTCCGCTTTTGAGGGTGAGATCATCCGTAAGGGCGATATGCAGGTGGAAGTGGACGGCTCCCGTGTAGACTGCTTCGAGCTGGTGCAGACCAAGTCCATGCAGGAAGTGGAGGACCACAAGATCGAGGTCATCGGACCGGAGATCGACGAGATCGAGGTTGGCTCCAAGATTTCCCTGTCCTACACTGTCGAGGTTGCAGGCAAGGCAATGCAGCCTGATTTCGAATCTGTTATCGAGCGTAAGATCCACGCTTGGATCAACTGCATCGAAGGCGTTATGCACACCGGTCAGCGCGATATGATCCGCGTTCGTATCTCCAAGGCTGACTTTGAAGCTGGCTTCAAGTTCCGTCACCTGGGCGAAGTTCTGTATGCCAAGGTTATGAGCGAGTTTGAGGCTGTTGCCGATAAGTGCCAGGTCAAGATCGTTGTGGATGCCGAGAAGAACAAGGAGCTGCGCGCTGCTGCTAACGAGATCTTTAACAGCCGTGACGCCCGTTTGGCCTCTATGACCGACGAGTCCGTCAAGGAGTTCTACACCTGCATTATGTGCCAGGCCTTCTCCCCCAGCCACGTATGTATCGTTACCCCCGAGCGTCTGGGTCTTTGCGGCGCGGTTTCCTGGCTGGATGCCAAGGCAACCAAGGAGCTGGATCCCCACGGTCCTTGCCAGCCCATCCTGAAGACCGGCTGCCAGGACGAAAGACTGGGTCGTTACGATTCTATGGACGAGGCTGTCAACAAGTACTCTCACGGTGCTGTTGAGAAGATCACTCTGTACTCTCTGTTCGAAGATCCTATGACTTCCTGCGGCTGCTTCGAATGTATCTGTGGCGTTGAGCCCTGCTCCATGGGTGTGGTTATCACCTGCCGTGAGCACGCCGGCGTAACGCCTCTGGGTATGAGCTTCTCCGAAATGGCTTCCATGACCGGCGGCGGCGTACAGACCCCCGGCTTTATGGGCCACGGCAAGCACTTCATCTCCTCCAAGAAGTTCATCGCAGCAGAAGGCGGCCCCGGCCGTATCGTCTGGATGCCCAAGATGCTGAAGGATCAGATGCGCGAGCGTCTGGACAAGACCGTTCTGGAAATGTACGGTGTTGAGAACTTCACCGATATGATCGCTGACGAAACCATCTGCCAGGAAGACCCCGAGCAGCTGCTGGAGTACCTGGGCAATGTGGGCCACCCCGTTCTGGGCATGGAACCCTTTGATATGTAATTAACTTTGAGGCACGCTTCCTATGGAAGTGTGCCTCAGCTATATTCGTGCTCCGCACGAGCGATATATCTACGATGCGATATGCGGTATAACCGCGCGATATACGGCTTCGCCGTGTGAAAAGCACGAATATAATATCGCAAAAGCCCAAGGCTTTTATATCGCTTTTGCCGTAAGGCAAAAATATCGCTGCAAACGACAGTTTGCAATATCGCTTTACCGGCACAGAAGGATAATCCTTTATTTTCATCAAGCATTTCCCTTCTCAGCAAATTATGACACTTTCAAAGTTTGAAGGTGTCATTTTTTGTTTGTCTTGCCAAAATTCCTTTCCGTATAAAAATACTGGTAGACATTTGCAAAATCTCGGTTATACTGTAAAGTGGAGTAAGTTGGATATCTAAAATAAATAAATTAAGCTGTAAAGACGTCAGCTTCGCGGTAGCACCGCCAAAAGGAGACATACATTATGACAGTAACTGATTACATTTTGCAAATTATCGCATTGCTTGGTGGCCTTGCACTGTTTTTGTTCGGTATGGATGTAATGGGCAAAGCCCTGCAGCGTACCGCCGGCGGCAAGCTGCAGACCATTCTGGCAAAAATGAGTTCCACCGTCTGGAAGGGCTGTTTGCTGGGTCTGGCCGTTACGGCAGTGATCCAGTCCTCCTCTGCCACCACCGTCATGGTTGTCGGCTTCGTTAACTCCGGCATTATGACATTGAACCAGGCCGTAGGTGTCATTCTCGGCTCTAACATCGGCACCACCGTTACCGCCTGGATTCTGTCCCTGTCCGGACTGGAAGGCGACAGCTTCATCATTCAGCTGTTTAAGCCCTCTACCCTCTCCCCCATTCTGGGTGTTGTGGGTATCGTGCTGTTTATGTTCACCAAGAGCGAGCGCAAGCAGTCCATCGGCACCATTTTGCTGGGCTTTATGGCGCTGATGACCGGCATGGAACTGATGAGCGACAGTATGGCATTTTTGAAGGAAGAAGCCTGGTTTGCCAACCTGATGCTTTCCTTCTCTAACCCCATTTTGGGCATTTTGTTTGGCGCGGTACTGACTGCAGTGATCCAGTCTTCTTCTGCATCCGTCGGTATTTTGCAAGGTCTGTGCATCACCGGCGCTGTTACTTACGGCTCTGCCATTCCCATTATCCTGGGTCAGAACATCGGCACCTGCGTAACTGCAATGCTGGGCGCAATGGGTGCTAACCGGAACGCTCGCCGCACCGCAATGCTGCACCTGCTCAATAAGATCGTGGGCGCAGTGCTGTTTTCCGTGATTTTCTACGGTATCGGTTTGTTCCATCCCTGGGCCTTCTTGAGCGAAGCCACCCGTCCTCTGGACATCGCCATCATCCACACCGCCTACAATGTGGCTGTTACCGCGATCCTGATCCCTGCAAGAGGTTTGATGATCAAGGGCGTTTGCAAGCTGATTCCCGATGCAAAGGAAGAGGAAAAAGCCGTTCTTTTGGACGAGCGTCTGCTGGCGACCCCGGCAGTTGCCATTGCCCAGGCAAAGGAAATCGCCCTGCGGATGGCACAAAGCGGCCAAAAAGCAATGGAATTGGCCTCCGACCTTGTTTCCCAGTATGATGAAAAGATTATGCAGCAGGTCATCGACCTGGAAGCCGAAACCGACCACTACCAGGATGCCATTGGCTCTTATCTGGTCAAGCTTTCCGGCAAGCGGCTGAGTGTGGAAGATAACCGTATCCTCAACACTCTGCTTTACACCATCAGCGATATGGAGCGCATCGGCGACCACGCGCTGAATGTGGCAGAGGCCGCCCAGGAGATCCACGACAAGGACATCATCTTCTCCCAGCAGGCCCAGCAGGAGCTGGCTGTGCTGCAGCGGGCCATTTCTGATATTGTCAAGCGTACTGTCAAGGCCTACGACACCTATGATATGGATGTAGCCATGAAGGTTGAGCCCCAGGAGCAGGTTGTTGACGCGCTGGTCAAGGAGATCCGCAGCCGCCACATCCGCCGTCTGCGAGACGGAAAGTGCAGCGTGGAATACGGCTTCGTGCTGGAAGACCTGCTGACCGCCTACGAGCGAAGCGCAGACCACTGCTCCAACATTGCGGTGGAAATCCTGCAGGTTGCAGAAGGCAAGCTGGAGGCCCACGAATACCTCAATGCCTTGAAATCCGGCGAGCTGGAAGAAAGCGCCAATTTTACCCGCCGCTTCAACCGCTACAAAGCCCGCTACACCTTCCCCGAAGAACAATAAAGACCAAAAGCACGGTACGCAGTACCGTGCTTTTTTGAATGAAGAATGCAGAATGCTGAATGAATGTGTCCCTTCGGGACGGATTGAAATTCGGACGAACAGCTTTGCACTAAGAAATCTAGGTCGCATACGCTCCAAGATTTCTTTAGACAGTTCGCCCGAAAAATCATTTTGCATTCTGCATTCTGCATTTTGCATTTTGCATTAAAAAGAGCGTGCTTTGAAAGCACGCTCTTTTGTTATCCTTTGATCAGACTGCGGATCATTCCCAGGAACTTCTCCGAGCCAAGACTTTGACCCCGGTCGTCCATAGCTTCCAGCGCCCGGCGCATCATTGCATTCCACTGCTGCGCTGTCATTTGACCGTCCATACCGATGGTCAAATAGGGGCAGCCGGGATAGCGCAGCGCGCCAAATTTCTTGGCATACTCCCGATCCACACCCAGCGCCAGCGCCTCCGGTGCCAGCCGGAAGAAGTAGTCCGGGTCCTCCACACTTAAATTCTCTGCATCCGCTTTGGAAAGCTTCAGCATATACCGTTTCAAATCCAGCACCTGCTGTCGGTTCGTCTTTCCCAAGGGGGTGCGGCGACCGCCCCAGAACAGCAAAAAGCCTGCCACAAACAGTGCAAGCACCGTCCAAAGGGTCAGCATAAACTCTCCGGAGATCAGGCCAAAAATCAGCCAGACACCACCGAGGATCAAGGCGGTCCAAAGCTTGCGACGGTAACGCAGGAATGCGCCTGCCGCCCAATCCAGAATCCGCCAGGCGGCCAGTGCGCCAACAACGGCCAGCAGTACGATCAGTATCCATTTCAGGAATGCACCGCTGCCCATCACAAAGCCCAAGCACGCGCCGCCAAACAGTCCAATTCCTGCCGAAAGTACGCGAAACACCTTTTTACTGCCGTTAAACCGGGCAACCATCTCCTGGACACCACCGGTTTTCTTGCCGGCCTGCTGCCACAGCGTGGCAAAACCATAGCCGGAGGTGTCTACCATCTGCCGTTTGCCAAATAATTTGTTAAAGATACGGCGCTCCCATTCGCTGCGCTCGTTTCCCATATCCATTCGCTTGTGCAGCACCACTTTGCTGCGCCGGTCCAGGTGGATCAGTATATAACCAAGCTGTGCCCAGGAAAATACCAGCATCGGTAAATCAATACCTTGCAAGCCAATGATACTGCCCAAATTGCCAGCACTGCTGCCCTGGGGCGGCTGGGTAATGTCCTCTCTCCGGGTAGGGAAGGTCCACATTGTGATCAGCCAATAAACCAGCGCCAGAGCGCCGCAAATAATCATCGCGGTAGCCGGAATGGTGTAGTCCTCGCCCTTGACGATGGACTGGGGGAACATTTCCTCGCTGACCACCAGATGGAGCATCAGCGTTTCGTGGTCCTTCATCTGCTTCAAGGAACTACCGGAAACCATCGCGCCCTCGGTCTGGAAAACCAAGGACTGCTCGATACTGGCTTGGTGATAGCCACTGATAAAAGTGGGCAATGTGTTCACCGGGCCGGGCAAGGTCACGGAGAAGGTCAAGGCATCCACCGGGTATTCGCAGCCGGACAGCAGCGGCACCTGCATTTCCAGCAGGCCTTCCTCGGTGGTGACGATCACATCGTCCAGAGAGTATGCAATATGCACCGAGTAATCTCCCGGCATACCGCCGGTGATTCTGCGCAAATTGATATGGCGCACATCGCCATCTTTGGTGGCACTGACCCGGCTTCCGTTGAGCGTCACACCGGTAGCCTTTGCCGGGATGGGGAAGGTCAGTTTATCTACCGCGCTGTCCAGATGAATGGCCGCGTTGATGGAAACCTGGCAGCCGCCGTCGGCAGCAACAGAGCTATGGCTTTCCATTTGTGTCACGCTCAATGCGCTGACAGATACCGCCAAGCAGCAGCACAGCACCAGCGCCCCAATCAGCCGAAACGCCCGTTTCATCGGTCTTCCCCCTTTCTTTGTAGTCAGTAGTCTGTTATTTCTGCAAAATAATCGGTCCGTGGTTGGCCTTTAAGCCTTCCAAAATGTGCGCAGCCGCAGCCTCTGCCGCCAGGGTTACCTGCTCACCGGTGCGCATATCTTTCACGGAGCAAACACCCTGGGCGATCTCGTCCTCACCCAGCAGCACCGCATAAGGCACGCCCAATTTATCCGCGTAGCTCATTTTCTGCTTAAACTTTTTCTGTTCGCCGTAAAGCTGCACCCGAATGCCCGCACTGCGCAGCGTCTCTGCCAATGCGATTGCCGGGGCAGGATCTTCGGTCATCGGCAGCACCAAAGCATCTGCCGGGGCATTGTGAATTTCCGGATTCAGCAGGCCCTGCTCGTCCAAAACATAATAAAGCCGGGTAAGACCAATGGAGATGCCCACACCGGGCAGCACCTTGTCTGTATAATAGCCGGCCAGATCGTCATACCGTCCACCGGAGCAGACAGAGCCGATCTCCGGATGGTCCAGCAAGGTGGTTTCGTACACCGTGCCGGTGTAGTAGTCCAGACCTCTTGCAATGGTCAGATCCACTGCAAAGTTATCTTCCGGCACGCCAAAGCCGGCCAGATTTTCCGTAACCTTGCGCAGCTCATTAAGACCGGCATCAAACATCTCGTTCTTGCCGGCATAGCCATCCAGGGCGGAAAGCACCTGCTGGTTGGTGCCGGAAATGGCAATAAAGGTCAGAATTTCCTCTGCCTGCTTCTCCGTAAGGGCGCAATCCTCCACCAAAAGGGCACGGACCTTGTCCTTGCCGATCTTGTCCAGCTTGTCCACGGTGCGCATAATGTCGCCGCTCTTTTCCGTCAGCTCCAGCATTGCGTAGAAGCCGTTGAGGATTTTGCGGTTATTCACCCGAATCTGGAAACGCTCCAGACCGAAGCCCCGGAACACCCGGTAAATAATGGCCGGGATCTCCGCCTCGTTGAGGATATCCAGCTTGCCATCGCCGATAATGTCAATATCCGCCTGGTAAAATTCACGGAAGCGGCCTCTCTGGGCCCGCTCGCCCCGGTAGACCTTGCTGATCTGATACCGGCGGAAGGG
>JAGBVD010000193.1 GCA_017630495.1 Oscillospiraceae bacterium | reverse complement strand
TGATGATCTTGCCCCGTCCGCTGCAGCTGGGGCAGGTGGTTGTGGACTGGAAGGCCATACCCATCATATTCTGGGTGATGCGTACCTGGCCTGCGCCGCCGCACTGGCTGCAGGTCTCGATCACACCGTCGGCGCTGCCGCTGCCGTTACAGCTGCCGCAGTCCTCGATACGGTAATAGCTGACCTGCTTTTCTGTGCCGAAGGCCGCCTCCTCAAAGGTAACCTCGATGCGCACACCCACATCCTCACCTCTGCGGGGAGCATTCCGGCTGCGCCGGCTGCTGCCACCACCAAAAACCTCGCTGAAAATGTCACCAAAGCCGCCAAAACCGCCGAAGCCGCCAAAGCCGTCAAAGCCTGCGCCGCCACCGAAATTGGGATCAACACCGGAAAATCCGAACTGGTCGTATTTGGCCCGCTTGTCGCTGTCGGACAGCACCTCATAGGCTTCGCCCAGCTCCTTGAACTTTTCTTCCGCTTCCTTATCCCCGGGGTTTCTGTCCGGGTGGTATTTCATTGCGCTTTTGCGGTAGGCTTTCTTTATTTCATCGGCGCTGGCGCTTTTGTCTACGCCCAGCACCTCATAATAATCGCGTTTATTGTCTGCCATAGGATCACCTCAATTTTTCCGGCACGGGTCGGTGTTTTGCGGTATACTCGTCTACATCGATGCGGATCACCGCCACGATGCTGACCAGTTCTTCGTTAAAGGAAAAATCTTTACCTGTTTGGGTCTTCATCAGTATGGACATAGCTTCGATCTTTTCTTCTGCATTCTCTACGATCCGGGCAGTACCTATGCCCATCACGCTGGAATAAGCAACACCGTACTGGCAGGGCTTTTTCCCTTCAAAGGGCTTTAGATCCCAGTCGATCTCAAAGAAGACCCGGGGATTTTTGCGAAGCATATCCAGTTTTTTACCCCGGAGGGCGCTGTGCAGATACAGTACCAGCTTGCCGTTTTCCAACGTGTAGCCGTAATTCATCGGCACTACATACGGCTCGTTATCCACAGCCAGTCCCAGATGCAGTACCTTGCCACCATCCAGAATTTGTGCGAGGTGCTGCTGGTCAGTAATCTGCCGTTCTCTTTTTGTCATACCCTGCATAATCAATACCTTTATATAACCTCCAAAAAGGGGCGGTTAATACCGCCCCTTTGGGGTTACTGATTCATTAGTCTACAGTTTCGTAATCAGCGTCTACCACGCCGTCATCACCGGGCTGTGCCCCTGCGCCGGGCTGGCCGCCCTGGGGATTTGCCTGCTGATACAGCTTTTCGGAAACGGCATAGAATGCCTTCTGGACTTCCTCGGTTGCAGCCTTGATGGCGGCAATGTCAGTGCCCTTGTTGACTTCCTTGAGCTTATCCACAGCAGCCTGGATGGAGGCCTTCTCCTCCTCGGAGATCTTGTCGCCCAGCTCGCCCAGTGTCTTTTCGGTCTGGTAAATGGTATGCTCGGCGTTGTTGTGGGTGTCCACTTCTTCTCTGCGAGCCTTATCCTCGGCAGCAAACTGCTCGGCTTCCTTCACAGCCTTGTCGATGTCTTCCTGGCTCAGGTTGGTGGAAGCGGTGATGGAGATCTGCTGCTCCTTGCCGGTACCCAGGTCCTTGGCGCTGACCTTTACGATGCCGTTGGTATCGATATCAAAGGTAACCTCGATCTGGGGCACGCCACGGGGGGCCGGGGCGATGCCGGACAACTGGAAGTTGCCCAGAGTCTTATTGTAAGCCGCCATCTCACGCTCACCCTGCAGCACATGGACATCCACGGAGGTCTGGCCGTCAGCAGCGGTGGAGAAGATCTGGCTCTTTCTGGTGGGGATGGTGGTGTTGCGCTCGATCAGCTTGGTGAACACACCGCCCATGGTCTCAATACCCAGGGACAGGGGAGTCACGTCCAGCAGAACAACATCCTTCACATCGCCGGTCAGAACACCGCCCTGGATAGCTGCGCCCAGCGCAACACATTCGTCGGGGTTGATGCCCTTGAAGCCTTCCTTGCCGGTGATGCCCTTAACCGCTTCCTGAACGGCAGGAATACGGGTAGAGCCGCCAACCAGCAGCACCTTGTGCAGATCGGAAGGCTGCAGACCGGCATCGCTCATTGCCTGGCGAACAGGCTTCAAAGTGCGCTCCACCAGATCTGCGGTCAGCTCGTCAAACTTGGCACGAGACATTGTCACATCCAAGTGCTTGGGGCCGGTAGCATCGGCGGTGATATAAGGCAGGTTGATCGCAGTGGTGGTCATGCCGCTAAGCTCGATCTTTGCCTTTTCCGCAGCTTCCTTCAGGCGCTGCATTGCCATCTTGTCGTTTTTCAGGTCGATACCCTCGGCCTTCTTGAACTCGTCGACCAGGTAGTTCATCACTCTCTCGTCGAAATCGTCGCCGCCCAGACGGGTGTCGCCGTTGGTGGCCAGAACTTCCACGATGCCGTCGCCGATCTCCAGAATGGAAACGTCGAAAGTACCGCCGCCCAGGTCATAAACCATGATCTTCTGGTCGTTGTCCTTGTCCAGACCGTAAGCCAGGGCCGCTGCGGTAGGCTCGTTGATGATACGCTTGACCTCCAGACCGGCGATCTTGCCTGCATCCTTGGTAGCCTGACGCTGTGCGTCAGAGAAGTATGCGGGAACGGTGATGACCGCCTCGGTCACGCTCTGGCCCAAGTAAGCCTCGGCATCTGCCTTCAGCTTCTGCAGCACCATTGCGCTGATCTCCTGGGGAGTGTAGCCCTTGCCGTCAATATCCACATGGTAGTTCTCGCCCATATGACGCTTGATGGAAGCAACGGTGCGGTCTGC
>JAGBVD010000192.1 GCA_017630495.1 Oscillospiraceae bacterium | reverse complement strand
TCCACTATTTCAACTACGAACGCCCCGTCCGCAAACTAAAAGGAAAACCACCAGTCCTGTATCGAACAGAACTGGTGATATAGTTGCTTTTGTGTACACTAACTATTGACTACTTCACCACCGGGGTGTTGCATTTGAGTCATTCGAATCTCTGCGCGGAGAAACAAAAAGAGAGAGTACCGAATGGTACTCTCTCTTTTTGGTGACCCGCTGGAGATTCGAACTCCAGACCCATTGCTTAAAAGGCAATTGCTCTGCCAACTGAGCTAGCGGGTCGTTGGCTGGGATGGCAGGATTTGAACCTACGAATGCCAGAGTCAAAGTCTGGTGCCTTACCGCTTGGCGACATCCCAATGTGTGGCGTGCCCAGCGGCGGACACACGCCGTATTATAACACGACCATTCTTATTTTGCAACCTCTTTTTCTTGTTTATTCCAATTTATTTATATGCGCCTCTAAATCCACCGCACATCCATAAAAACGCCCCTCCCGCCAAAACGGGAAGGGTGTTTTTATTGTATTGTGGAAGAAACAATCGGTTTAGCCGGCGTTTACACAGCTGAGGGTCTGACCAACAATTTCGATGGTCTTGCCGTTTGCGACAGCGCTGAAGAATGCCTTTGCAGCATTTACATCTGCGATGTCACCGGTGAATACACCGTCAGCAGTTACGCCGATGGATGCGTCGGTTTCCAAAGTGCCGACAGTTGCCTTCACAGCAGAGGCTGTCATATCCAGATTGGTGATCACAGGCTTGCCGGAGATGTCAATAGACGCTGTCTTCGCGTCTGCTACGACCTTATTAATCGTACCGCCGCAAATGACCAGATCGAGACCTCTGGTAGTAACGCCGCCGGTGGCAGAAACAGTACCGCCGTAAATGCTGACCTTACCGGCATCATCAACATTACCGTAAATCTTTCCGGAACCGGAGAATTCACCGCCGTACATATTGAATTCAGCATTTGCGTTGTTCATGCGAACCATACTGCCGGCAACTACGCCATCATACAGGTTAAAGCTACCCTTGCGAATTTCCAAAGTCGCATAGGAAACTGTTGCTGTATAAGTGCCGCCGTATGCATTGACCGTACCACCGTTGACCCAAACTGCAGCACTTGTTGCATTACCGTTAACAGAGCCGTTTTCGCTGTCAAAGATGTTGATAACGCCGTTTGTTCCACTGTTAAAGCAGCGGGCATCATAGCTAGTGCCGGTAGTGGTAATGGACTTGCCGTTCAGGTGCAGACACAATGTGCTTGTTGCATTAAACATTGCTGTGTTTTGGTCATTAGTAATGTTCTCTGCCAGGTAATAGTGTCCTGTTTTTACACCGGTAGTAAAGGTATCCTGTGTGATTGCGGTCCAGGTTACCTGTTGCATACATTTGTAGCAAACGCCCTGTACTGTCGCAGCGCCGGTAAAGACCTGTGCCTTGGATCCGGCTACGATTTCTGCAGGAGTATAAGGAGCTGTGCGGGCAGCGCACTTAAGTGCGTTTGCATCCACAGTGATCTCCTTACCGAAGGGAACATTGAAATAGGCAGCTGCCGCCTTTGCAACAGTTTCATTTGCGAAAGCAGTGGTGAACACGCCGTCAGATGCAACAGTAATGCTTGCGCCTTCTGTCAGAGTGCCAACCTGCAGCTTGGGTGCGGAAGCGCCCAGGGTCAGCTGACCAATCACAGGGTTACCGGAAATGGTAGTGGCAGTCGCGCCGTTTCCAACGGTGTAAGTACCAATGTTACCGCCGGAAATATGGTATGTGGCATCGGACTGCTGAACTGCGCTGATCGTGCCGCCGTAGATGTTGCCAGTGCCGGCATTATTCCAGCTGCGAGTGGTCAGACCCTTGCCGGAAATGGTGCCACCGTACATATTGAAGGTAGCGCCGCCGTAGAAATCAACACCGTAAACAGTGCCATTGGGATCTACGATCTCACCGGCATAGAAGTTCACTGTATGGGTATGATACTGCAGGATCGCAGCGCCCAGGTCGACGCCATCCGCAACGGTATAGGTACCGCCGTAAATGTTAGTGGTGGTGCTTACAGAAACCAGACCGGTGGAGCAGGCAACATTTCCGATCACAGTACCCTTGCCCATGATGTTCATGGCACCGATCAAAGCAGACTTGCCGCTGTTTGCAGTAATGGTCTTGCCGTTGAGCAGCACGCAGGGAATGCCGGAAACAGACTGGAATCCTGCGTTATTCAAGGTAACATCCGTATCCAGGTAGTAGTGCTTGCTCTGATACAGGAACTGCTCATAGCGCTGATTGGTCTGGCTGTAGCTATCTACCAGTGCAGACAAGGGCCACCATTCGACCTCTGGGCCGCCGCACTTGGGACATACCGCCTTGGGTCTTGCGCCGTTCTCGCCGGGCTCCAGCTTCATAGCATTGGCAGCCAGGATGATCGCCTCATTGGGGTCGATCTGGGAAGCATCCACGATCACAAGGGCATTTTCCTTAACGGTAACTGCCTTGCCGGATTCCTTGGCAGAGATGAACTGACGGGCTGCATTGGCTGCATCCTCGTTGGCAAAAGCGGTGGTGAATGCACCGTCTGCCGCCTTCACAGCAATGCTTGCGCCCTCGGTCAATTCGCCGATAACCAGCTTGACATCGCCTGCAGTGGTCATATCCAAAGTGGTAATCACGGGAGCGCCGCTGATAGTGGTTGTGCCTGCGGTATCCTTGACCGTCATTGTGTTGATGGTACCACCAGCAACCTCCAGAGTGCCTGCAATAGCATTTACCTTGGAAAGTGTGCCGGCCTTAACATTGACAGTGGCATTGTCATTGAATGTCTCTACGCCTTCGTAGGAACCGGATTCCACATTGACGACACCGCCGGTAACATAGATCCAACCCTTTTCAATCGTTACACCGTGGAGGTTGGTCAGGCCGTTCTTAACATTCACAGCTCTTCTGTTGCTGTTGCCGGCGTTGTTGAAGGCATTGACACCGTAAACAGTTACATTACCGTTCGTATCCAATGCGGCCCAGTTGGTAGCGTTGTTGGTCAGCAGACCGCCGCCCATCAGGTTGAGGTTGCCGGCAGAAATACGGATACATGTGCGGGTAAATCCGTCCCCTTCGTCAGCGCTAATGGTCTTGCCATTCATATGCAGACAAATCTCGGTGGCAGCATTCTTAATGTAATATCCAAAAGCCTCGGCTGTTGCATTATTGAAGACGATGTCTTCCGCCAAATAGTAGTGGCCGGACTCCAGAACGGTAGTTGCATCCTCTGTGTCAGACAATGCAATCCAGGTTGCCCGTTTGCCACAAGCGGGACAGGTTGCCGTGTAGCTGCTGCCGTCAGTGGGGAAGGTCATTGCATTGGCTGCAGCAATGATCTGCTCGGGAGTCAGAACTTCGGGAGCAATCAGAGATGCATCAATGCAGGTCAGTGCCTTGCCATCCACATCAACACCCTTTGCAACATCCAAAGACGTAAATGCGCCCTTGGCAGCCTTGGCAGCTGCGGCATCTGCAAAGTCCTTGGTGAAGACACCGTTGGCCTTGATGCCGATGCTTGCATTTGTTCCAAG
>JAGBVD010000191.1 GCA_017630495.1 Oscillospiraceae bacterium | reverse complement strand
CAGCGGTCCTGGTGGCGGGAAACACCCCGGAGAGGATATTCCTCGCCGTTAAGGATGAAGCCGTTGTTGGGATCGATCTGGAAGGTGCGGCAGCCAAAACGGGTGCAAACACTGTCGATTACTTCACCGTTTTCTACCAGCTCTGCCTCGCAGCAGTACAGGTAGGGGTCCTTGCGGCCATGCCACAGGTGGACATTTTCAATGGTGAAGCTTGCCTTGGTGTCGGCGGTTTCTACGCAGACAATTTCCTTTTCTTCCTTGTCGTAGACAGTGTACTTAACAGTTTGGCCCTCCTTGCCGTTGGTCAGGAACACCTCCACCTCTACATCTGCGTTGGTGCCGTTGACAGTGGGGGTAACCTTGATGCCGGGGCCGCCGTAGTAGCTAAGATCAAAGTGAGACTCCTTGACGCAGATCAGGTTTACATTCCGGTACAGACCGCCGTAGAAGGTGAAGTCTGCCATCTGGGGATATACGGTCTCGTTTGCGCTGTTGTCAACCGCGATGACCAGCAGGCTTTCTTCGCCCAAGGTATCGGTCAGGTCCACACGCCAGGTGGAGTAGCCGCCGTCGTGGTGGGCAAGCTTCTTGCCGTCGACAAACACATCGGCAGAGGAGTTTGCGCCCTGAATCTCCAGGAAGTAGCGGTCAGCTGCAGGCAGCTCGCTTTTTTTCAGGGTCTTTGCATAGTGGCAAGTGCCACGATGGTAATCGTTGCCGCCGTCCTGGCCGTCAACTGCATTCCAGCAGTGAGGCACATTGACAGCTTCCCAGTCTGCGGGCATAGTGGCGGGGATTTCAACGACAGCCTTGGTAAAAGCCCAGTTTTGGTTCAGGCTGATAATTTCTCTCATAGTAAGTAACCTCCTTGTAGGTGAAAGTGGTAAACGCTTTGTTAAATTTCACCCTGCCGTTTGGCAGGGTGAAAGGAAGATCTTATTCAGCGATGGTTTCGCCACGACGAGCAGCCAGCTCTTCGTTCATCTTTGCCAGAGTCTTCTTGTCCAGGTTATAGACAAGAGCCAGGCCGATAAACTGCATAATTGCGGAGACCAGGAACAGAGCAGCAACCAGAACACGCAGGTTGACAGCTACATCCCAGCTCAACAGGGTAACATCAATGTAAGCAGCACCGCTTGCATCCACAGCGTTGTTGACATAGCCAAGTCCGTTCATAATGACAAGGGCAACAGCGGGGCCAACGCCCTGTGCCAGCTTACGGAAGAAGGAGTGCAGGGAGTAAACAGTACCTTCCTCGCGCTTGCCGGTCTTCCACTCGTTGTAGTCGATGGCATCGCCCATCATAGCCCAGGAAACGGTGGAGTAGATGCCCAAGCCCAGAGAATATACCAGCTGGCAGACAATATAAATGACCAGATCCAGGCCGGTGTTATTGGGGGTGATGATAAACAGGCACAGACCGCCAATGATAGATGCTACAGCACCGACGATGGACAGTTCCTTCTTGCCGTACTTAACCACCATTTTACGGGCCAGGGGGGTGAAGACCACGATGGGGATCATAGCAAACAGCTGAACAATACCGGAAATCTCGGGATTCTTGAAGTAGATCTGGAAAACAACGGAAACAGCGGTGGTAGCACCCTGCATGCCGATGAACATACCCATAGCTGCCAGGGTAGCGCCCACAGCGGGACGGTTACACAGGAAATTGCCCATAGCGCTGATCACATTGAACTTGGGCTGCTCTTCGCTGACAGTAACCTCGGTATCTACACGGATCTCGGTGTTGCGGATCATGAACTGGAAGCAGAGGAAGCCCAGAACGCCCATTACCAGAGCAGCAACAAAGACCATAGGACCGTTGAGAGACTTGTCGGGGTTGTAGATCAGGAAGGGCAGGATGACCATAGGCAGCATATTGCCGATCATAGAGCCGATGGAGCGCCATGCGGAGAGGCTGGCCCGGTCAGCAGGATCGTTGGAGATCAAGGACAGCAGGCTGCCATAAGGCACGTTTGCTACGGTGTAGAAAGCATCCCATACCACATAACCGGCGACGAAGATGATGGCTTTTGCCAGCACAGGTGCCTGGGGTACCGGAATAAAGCAGCAGGCGCCACCGACGATCAAACCGATAGAGCCGGCCCAGATGTAAGTAAGGAACTTGTTTCTCTTGTACTTGCGCTTGTCGGCGTCAATCATAGAGCCGATCAGCGGATCGTTGATGGCATCCCAAACCTGCACGATTACCAGCAGCAGGGAATACCAAAGGCCCATACCCATAACCTGGGTCCAGAACAGTGCCATTGTGCCCTTCAGGGCAAAACTCATGTTACAGCCCAAATCGCCGGCTGCATAAGCGATGCTGTCACGAATACCGAACTGGCGGTGGCCGTTGGCATCCAATCTAGGTGCTTTTTTTGCCATGATTGTTTCCTCTTTTCTTTTAAAATGTAGTTTCGTTTTT